>CAIRBC010000178.1 GCA_903876685.1 uncultured Nitrosomonadales bacterium
AAGGTTACGTCGCCCGCATTGCCGTTTACTGCACCGTTCAGGGTAATGTCATTCGCCCCAGTAGTAGTCAAAGTCACACCGGCACCTTCAACCGAACCGGTAGTGACAGCCAGTGTGCCGCCAGTGGTCGTGATACTAGCCACTCCATTATTGGAGGTAGTCACGGCACCGGTCACGTTCAAACCGTTCGTCGCATCGTTCAGCGTAAACGCACCATTACTGCTAAATGCTCCCAGATTAGTCAGCGTATTAAGTCCAGACAATAGCACGCTGCCGGTTGTGCTGCCCGTCAAGGTTCCACTATTGATGACTCCGACCTGAGTCACCGTTCCGCTAATGCCCCCACCTATTGATTGATTTGCACCAATCAATACTGTGCCAGTTGAGCCGGTAGTGATATCACCCAGTATGACAGAAGTCGCATTTTGCACCTGTACGGCACTAGAATAAACTCCACCTGAAAATGCATAGGGAGCATTACTGGTCGTGATCAGTGGCACGCCAGTCAAATCAATCGCCGCGCCTCTGCCACCGATAAATATATCCCCGGTTCCGGCATTAACGGTGCTAGTGATAGTGCTGGAAAGACCATGTCCCTTAAGCGTAACGCCTGTTCCACTGATGGGACTGCTCAAAATCAACGGACCTGAAGTTCCTGCAACAGCGCCAGTTTTACCAGCCACAATCCAAGTCAGCGCAGAACCGCCTTTGACTTCGCCAGTTACGTTCAGACCCGCGAAAGTGTTTAAAAAGAAACCTGCTCCTGCCGTAAACTTGTTTAAATTAGTCAACGGGTTGTATTGATTTAGCGTAACACTACCCTGTGTGCTACCGGTCAGGTTAGCGCTCGTAATAGTAGCTGCAGTGCCTGCACCGACTGTGATAGTACTGCCTTTGCCAACTTGAGGATCCTGGGTCAACGATCCGGTAATATCTCCAGCCCCATCAGCGCCTACACCGAGCACCGTCGTGCCGTTAGGTGCATTGACAAAACCTAACAATACATCTTTCGCATTACGCACTGTTACTGCTGTTGCCAATGCACTGATCGTTTTCAAGGTGCCCGCAGCATTGGTATTGGTCGCGTCTGTCATGACGATATTTCCACCACCGGCATCTAGCAGGACGTCGCCACTTCCGCCATCCAGGACTACCGGTGCTGCGATATCGGCGGTATTAATGCCTTTGCCTCTCAGGGTTATACCGGTTGCAGAGGTAACCGGCGCATTAACCGTGATTAGTCCTAAACCGGAAGTATTGGCGATAAATGCGCCACCGGTAGCGACAGCCGCCCCCAACGTGATGGCACCACCGGCGGTATTCATGGTAATGCCGCCGCTTCCTGTATTAGTAATAGTCGCCCCGGCATTGGTGACGATCGCACCGGTACCGGTTGCATTGAGCGTCAAGCCGAAAGGGCTACTCCAGGCAATGGCATTTTGCACCGTGATGTTGCCGACGCCAGTTCCCGGCGCCGAGGTGGTATCTACCGTTACATTGCTCAAGTTGAGTTGTGATTGCAGCGTAGTCACCAGCAAATTGGATGTTACAACGGCAGTTGCGTCTGTAAAAGTTACTACTCCGCCGGCAGCGGCAGGCAGCATGCCGGCAGACTGAGCCGCACTACTGATGGTAATGTTCATCGGATCCAGCAGCAGCGTACCCGCCGTGCCGTGTGCAGCGAGGGTGTCAACCAGACCGGTGTAAGTCAATAATTGTTTACCGGAAGTTTCGACAAAGCCGCCATTACCGGAAACTGCGCCACCACGCGCTGAAATTTTTCCGGCAAACTGGGTAGAAACATCTGACCAGACGGCTACATTGCCGCCGTTGCCAGTATTGATCGCATCTGCATTAATGTTGGCTCCCTGCTGCACGATCACCTGCGACGCATTGCGCTCAGTTCCTGCACCGTGGAAGTTACCGCCAACCAGCACCTGTCCGCCACCTGCATCGCCGTTGGCCGTTAATTGCGCCTGACTGAGTATCGCCACCCGATCGCCCAGTGCAGCTATACTGCCACCCTGTTGACCGGCACCGTTCCCGCTGGCATTTACTTGTCCGCTGACCGTGGTTGTACCATAGCTGCCCGAGTCGAGCACAATCCGCCCGCCAGCGGTGCTGCTAATGGCATTCGCCTCGATTACGCCGGTCACATTTACCGCTGCGCGAGTCAATCGATCAGCAGCCTGTGCGCTCAGCAATACCACGCCGTCATCCGCCACAATCAATTGTTCATTGCTGACCATCGCATTGACCGCACCACGATCCAGCGTAAAACCTATCAAACGGTCGCCGCCGAAAGAAAGTGTGATACTGTCTGCCGCTGCCAGCGCGACAGTACCCTGGGGTGTAGACAAGACACCATTGTTATCGACTACTGGTGCCAGAAAAGCGACATAACCGCCGGTTCCGGTCTGAATACGGCCGTCATTGCTGATTTTGCCTGCAATACCCGCAGGATTTAGATTGCGATCAAACTTGTATTTACCTGCCAAAAAATCAGCATTTTGCATGTCCAGCGCAGAAGCGACTAGTCCGTTGACGTCTAATCTGGCCGAACTGCCAAATAACACGCCATTCGGGTTAATCAACCAAACTTGTCCATTCGCTGAGAGCTTACCCAGGATGCTGGTCGGATCTGCAGACACCACCCGATTTAGCGCGACGCTACTCGCATCTGGCTGATTAAAGCGTACCGAGGCATTTTGACCTATATCAAAACTGTTCCATTGCGTAATCAACTTGGCTGTGCTTTGGTTGATCGTCAGCGCGTTTGCAGTCTGACTGAGGGTTGCCGCACCTGCCTTTATTTGAGCGCCGGAAGGCAGCGCATTAACGGCTGGCGCTTGCGCCTGTGCCGAAATTGCAAGAAATAGTCCAGTAACGGTCGCAGCGACTCTGCCTCCACAGCGCTTGCCGCAACGCTTGGTAATCTCGGCTACGGGCACATAAGCTTGTTTGACTTCGCTCCAAACCAGGCGAAAGACTCGATTCAATGATCCATGACGTTTCATATATTTTTCCTTATAGCATCATATTCAGAGTAAACCAGATACGGTCACGGTATTTGCGACCATCCGAATCCATTCCTTGAGCACTGGCGCCCGGGTTAGAGCCCAGTTTATGCGCGTAAGTCACTCTGAGATCGGCAATCCCGGGACGGGTGAATGCCATGCCTATGCCATCCCCGGACAAATTGTACGAATTGGGTGTCGTCAAATTCGCGCCAGTCCACAGGGTATGATTCTGCTGAATGTGACCTGTGTCATAAAACGCAGATAATTGAAAATCAACCGTATCTCCGATACGTCCCACGCTCCAACGCGGTTCAAGGGTCAACCGGTACCCGTCATCACCAGGTGCCTCACTCACTGGATAAGCACGAACGCCGTAAGGTCCCCCCAAGGTGAATTTCTCGCCCTGATCCAGATTTTTTTGTGCCTGCTGACCGGTTCCCTGAATGAGCAGGCTGACTTCTTCTGAAATGCTCTGAGTGCGCTCACCCGACCATAACCACTTGCTAAAATGCCCTTCACTCCGGGTAGTATTGGCATCTGATGCCAGGCCAGACAAATCCAGCTTGCCTGATACTGCTTGCACAGATGCCGTGGTGACTGCGCCACCGAACAGGGTATCCTGATGATTCCAATTCAACCCCAGTGCCAGCATATTCAGACGCCGATTGCTGGCAGGCAATTGATTCGTATCTGTATTTAAACGCTTCCAGTCATAATTTGCCGTAAAAGCCAGATTACGCTGCAAGGTACGGATCAACGGATAGCTGGCATTGAGATTCCAGTCTTTTGCAGTACCAGCACTATGCGGGTCGGGTTGCAAACCGGATACCCGGTAGGTCAGATCCGTATAAGCTATCCCTGCCCGCCATCCGTCACTGCCGATAGGCAAACTGTAATTAATTCTGGCTGAATTCAACAGACTTTCGATTGAGTGCGTCAGATTGACACCCAACTGATCACCGATACCCAATGCGTCATTGACATTCACGCCTGCAAGTAACTGATACGCGCCGGTGTAAAAGTTCCCGTGATTATTCAGTGATAGGTTAGGAACCAGCAAATCCCCTTCAGAAGCCTGTACCACCACACGCGTCGCACCTTCTTCCGTACCTGCCTCCAGTTTGGAAGTGGCTGATATTCCGGGCAGATCAGAGATCAACAATAATGCACGCTCCAGCGATTCTTTTTGTACAGCTTGATCTGCGGGTACACTGGTCTGCACAATTTCCTGCAACACTGGCGGATGTACTCGCAGCGATACCCCCTTGATTTTCACCCCGTCGGTACGATCCAGCTTCCCTTCAAAAATCTTGAAGGTGACGATTCCATTGGTCACATCCTGCTTGGGCAACAAAGCTGTAGCCAGAATATATCCCTGCGCGCGATAGCTGGCAGAGATACGGTCGGCAGCCTGTTGAAGATCGTGTATAGTCAGTGACTTACCGATCAGATCAGCTACTAGGCCCTGAAGTGTTGTAATCGGGAATGCCTTGATATCGCCATCAAAACGAAACTCCTTGACCGTAACGCGCAAGTCATCCGCTTTGGCTACCGGCTTGACAGCTTCCTTGGGCATAGTTTTGGGTATGCGCACTGGTGCTGAGGGCAATTGACTGGATTTTTTTTGATCTTCAAGTAATCTTCCGGCATCGGGCTCTGTCTGTGCATATACAACGGGTACGTTGAGCAAGAGCAAAAATAATAATTTCGATTTTTTCATATTGTCAACTCCAACCTCAAAAAAGCCATATCTATTCTCCCTGGCAGATGTGTTCGTTCAAATTACATAATTAAATTTTTTTAAAGCATAATTGAGTTAATTGTACCAGTATTTTATGGAAAGTCCGTCAAAAAAGTTCATTACTCGGTTTTTTCATTGAATTTTCATTAGTCAGCTTGCCGGATCCTGTTATTCTACGGCTTGGCTCCTTAGGCACAATCAGGGCTACTGAGATGCCAAGCGAGCAATTCAACTCTTGGAGCTCTGGAAATTTTTATTATATATTCAATTAATTCAAAATGATAAAAACTTCTGCCTACACGTTGCAACTTAAGTCAGCCTACAATCTCAACCTTTGCCCCTATGTGATATCCGGCATGCATAAGGCGGCTTGATAGCGGTATTGATAGCCCAATCATCTCGTGTAGCATCGATATTCGGGTTGGTGTAAAAGTCTCCACGCCTAAGGAACGCTTCCCATTTTGCCCAGAATCTACTGACATCCTCCGCTTCAGGCATCCCGGCACGGCTGATTCCTTCGTGATGAATCAAAGCCGAATCGGGCTGAATCATAATTGAATAGCCGTTTTCTATGGCTCTTAAACAAAAATCAACATCATTACTGACCAGCGGAAGTTGCTCGTCAAATCCTTCCAGTGCTGCAAAACAAGCGCGCGTGGTTAATAGACAGGCACCCGTGACTGCGCTTACCTCCCTTGGATATTTCATTATCCATTGCAATCCTGGCTCGTTTCCGGTACAGAATCGAAACAGATGTCGAGCACCGCCTCCGTAATCTACAAAATTTACACCCAGATGTTGAATCGTCTTATTGGGATATTCTAGCCTGGAGCCTACCACCCCCACCCCCTCAACCACCAGCAAATCTGCCATATTCTTCAACCAATTTTTCTCCAGCGACTCTACATCATCGTTCATAAACAACAGGTATTCACCGGTTGCGTGAGCCACCCCCAGATTGTTTATGCCAGACCAGTTAAAAGGTTTATCCCAGTAAATCACCTTGAATGGCCATTTGGTCAGATAGCTATCGCCGGAAGCGGGATCTTTGACATTGTTGACCACAACAATCACTTCCATATCTGGATAATCGGTCAATTTGCAAAGCCCGGCAAAACAGCGCTCGACAATATCAAGGTTGCTTAGTCGGGTAGGAATAATGATTGAAACTTTTGGATAAACTAAAGCATTGTTTGATTTTATCCGTGTTTCGACGAACGGAGGATTTGCTTGCAAATTTTCAGGGCGGGAAACCAGCACTGTTGGTATATGTGCAACCGAGTCACAGTATTGTCCCAGTGCGTTAAGCAGTTTGTGTTCATCAATATCCTTCTCTCCTGTTGCTGCAGCAACGGACATTGCTGAAATCATGATACTTTTTCGCGCAAACCAAGGCCTGCCTATATAATTGAAACTAGCCAGAAATAAAGGAGACCAGCCTGGTTTGAATACGGGTTTGCAGCGGGCGCCATTCAACAGGCAGTCTTCATCTGCATAAACCAGTCCTAACTGAGGACAGGTATGAAAAACTTCATCAAAAACAGTCAGCGCCCAGGGCACGAGCACATCCCCAATCTCAAGCACACCTGCCAGTTGACCAGCGCAACCGCTCAGTTGCTTACCCCAGTTTTCCGCTATAACAACCCCCCCGGTCAAGCCAGACGCTTCAAATAAACTGGTAATTTCACGAGATTCTGTTGCTGCCACGCAGACGATAATTTCAAATTTTTGGTGAGTCTGCATTGCAAGCGACTGCAAGGTTTGCTTTAACAATGCGCGATCATCTCCCCGGTCAATCTTGATCAAAATGGTAAACAAATTATTCATGGCTGGCAGGATATGCGCATATGCCGATTCGCTACTTTGCAGCCATTTCTCATAACGTGAGGAATTTTCCAGGGTAAACTCCCTGTCCCACTGCTTGGCACGTCCGCTACGAGAACGAGCGATCACCTTCAAGGTATGCTGCCCGGTGTCAAGTTCTGTTGTTCCTATCTGACAACTGAAACCACTTCTTGCAGCATTATGCATTTTTGGGTACGCGGAGAGTATATCCGCTCTCATAATGCCGTAATGAGCCTGCCCGATTAAATTAGTGTCGACATATATTTCAACTGCCTCAATACCCTGAATTGACGCAATCCAACCTTCCACAATAATCGTGTCACAAATTTTTTCACATTGCGCTACGGTCGGCGCATCGATACAGCCAACTATCTTATCATCGGCAGGGGTTGCCGCTGCTAGCATCGGCGCTCGCATTTTACTTATTTCTGCTAGACGGGTTGCATAGCGCTTGCCAATTGCCGCGACACTTAAATTTTCAAGCACAAACTTTTGTCCGGCCAGTGCAATTTCCACCCGAAATACTTGATCATTAAGTAATCGCTTCATTAATTCTGCTGCATGTTCAACATCAGGCTCGGCCCAAACCTGATCCTCCCATAAGGGATAAGCACCTTCGGCTACCGGAACAAGCCGGAAATCAACCACGCATGCCGTATCTTCTCTGGCGAAGTCCCTGGTTCCAGAGTAATTAGTGACAATAACCGGTTTGCCATATGCCATTGCCTCAGCAACACAGAAGCCAAAGCCCTCTGATCTGTGCAGCGAAACAAAGGCATCGCAGGCAATATTCAAGCCTAATACGGCTTCTTTATTCATACATTTACTTAGAATGGTTATGCGCGAATCACCCGCAATTTCCGCCAGCAATTCAGCCCACAACGATCCGGCATTTTCGGTATTCATCGTTTTAAGCAACAGATGAGCGTCCTCCGTGCCTAAGGGAAATGCTCGTTTGAAGGCTCGTACCACTGCCAATGGGTTTTTTCGTTCCAGATGTGACATGGCATCAAAAATAAAGAAATAAACAAATTTATCTTCCGGAAGGCCATAAAATGATTTCGTATATTTCGTTTTATCCAGCGCAGGAGCAGCGACCGAGTGGGGCATGGTAATCACGGGCACTGTCGCTCTGGTTTTGAAGGAATCGGCAACAAACTCGGAAATAGCCCAAACCTCGTTTACCATACTCAACGCGAGATCAAATAATTTAGGGCACTTTGAAAGCTCCCAGGCCCAGCATCCTATGTTATATCGCCCCGCATAAAAGGATTCACCCAGCTTGAAATAGAGTAGCGGGAATACGTCCGCATTGATATTAAATATGTTTGTATAATATTGCGGCGCATCAACGACCCAGTGATCAACGCTCTTGTCACCGGTTCCGTGCAGCCCGGCATCTTGATCGAGAATACAAAATCGAATGTCAGTGGTTTTCAATGCACGCGCCATCATGCGCACATGCTCTCCCATACCGAACTCACCATGAGCATAACCCACCAGGTTAACCCCCCTCGCGCCATTAACTGCTTGAGGCAGCGGTTTAATCATATTTCTGAGGCTTTGCTTTGCGTCTAGTACAGCTTGTACTTTTACGCTTAACTCACCGCCGAATGAGTTTAATTTTTTCAGCAAGTTATTCGGATAAGCGCCAGGTGGCAAACCATATTCGCTGTAGGCGTGCAGCAAAAACCACTTAGAAAAACCAAGCTGTCCCTGCTTGCTATAGATATCGAACACTTTTTGTAAATCCAGTCGCGAATTCCAGATATAGTGCATTAATCGCGTAAATAGGTAATCCTCTGCCTGCGGTACTTCATCGGCTGCTTTATTGAAGTCAATAAGCATGGCTGAGCCGACATCTGCTTCTTCGGCAGATAGGCTTGCAGCTAGCAAAGACCGCTTACGCTGAAGCTGATCTTCCTCAATACTGTCATTCAGTTGAGATTCAATTGCACTTATCTTGCCTCTTATAACTTCAGAGAACTTGCGGAAAGGCGCTGTTAGCCGCCAAATCCAGGTAGACTTAATCTTAATCAGCTGATTATTCAGCTCAACAATAGTCTTATCATATTGTTTTTTGATTACATCACTTTCCTGCTTTGCATTTTTTTCGAGTTGCGTTAACTGACGTGTAAATTCTGCCCGTTCCCGACAGGCGGTATCTTGAAGTTGCAGAATGCGTGCCGAAGATTCCTTATGTAACTCAACTAACTCACGTGACAAGCGCTGCCATTCATGTTGTTTTTTTGCGAGCGTGGCATCAAGCAGTTCAATGTGCTCGATTTGCTTAGCGTACAGGGATTGTTCAAGCCGTTTGATGCTGGCACTAAATTCTTTCTGAGTTTCAAGGTTATCTTGCATCAACTGATGTAATGCAAGTTCATTGTTTTCTACTTTTAGACGCAAAGACTGTTCACGTTCTGAAATAAGCTTGCGGGCCAGAAGCGCATGGTTGGGTGCCGGAAGCCTCGCTTCCTCAAGACCATGAGCCAGCCAATGTTCATACGGATCTATACCGGCCTGAGCAATATCACGGTTTTGCTGAAGATACCAGTCGCTACATAATTGTGATTTTAAGATAGCTGATTCAGGCAAAGCTACCGCCTGAATTAGTTCTATAACATTTTTTGATTTATTTTTTAGCAGGGGCGATTCTGCTGTCAGTTGAAGATTGGTTAATTCATCAATCAATATCATGGCAGGCCGAATTCTTTCGAGTTCATTCCGCCAGCGCTGCAACGTCGGCTCAAAATTATTTTGATTAATATCGAACTTATCGCTTGCCGCCTCCAACATCAATGCATAAATTTCCGCTGCCAGCGCAGGTATTCTATCGTCAATCAATAATTCTTCCTGATTACTCAAGGCATGACATAACCCGTTATCGAGAAATTCTGTCACATAGTCATTTAGTTGTTTCTGATTAATTTGAAGGTGAAAATATTTTGAAACTCTGGCAATTTCCTTTTCAGGTTGTATCAGCAAGCGGTCATAATCAATGACGATACGCTTTTGTGCTTGCGTGCAACTAAGGCTATTGATGACATGATCAATCCACAAATAAATACTTTTTCCAAGCAAAAATCCATCCCGCTTTTCTAAAGACTTCGCCACACTAATCGGATTACGCAAAGCCAGTAGATAATTCTGATTAAAACGACCTTGGTCAAATACTTCCTGCCAAAAAGGAAATAATTTAGTAATTCTCGGATCTTTCATGCCCAAAGCAAATTTATCTGCAAATTTGCTCTGTATCAGCGACTCTGCACGTGAAAAATAACCATTGCTTCTTAGGGAATCTATTGCGGCTGCCTGTATGGGCGTAAGCGTATGCCAGTCAATGTTGATTGCTTCCATCATTTCAACATTTAGCGCATTGATATCCTTGTCTTCCCAATAGCCCTTGGGATTAGCGTCTTCGGATGCAGAGATAAAATTGTCTCCAAGGGGAATATCAAATACCTTTAGTGCTCGGGTGACGGCACTCGTGCCGCTGCGATGCATCCCAATGACTATAAATAATTTTTTTTCAGAAATTGAGTTCATGGATGGCAGTCGCTTTGAAAATAAGGGATATTGTGAATTCTTGTTTAAAATTGACCATGATGCAAGGAAGATTTTTTCTTGGAACTTTCAGTGATAAAATGTTATAAAATAGCCAATATTAAACCAACTTCTTAAATGCACAATGAATTTCAATGGGCTTGCCACTCATTTCATGTTAAATAACATATTGATTAAATTAATTTTTAGCCTAATTCTTTTTGTTTTTAATGGCTATGCGCTCAGTGCTGACAATGTCAAAATTGTATCACTGAAGGAAATTCGTGAGCGCGGTGTCGTGATGCAGAAATGGGAAAACAGCTGCGCCGCAGCCAGTTTGGCGACCGTATTAACCTATGGCTTCCATGATCCGGTCAGTGAAACCCAGGTGAGCGCCGAGATGCTCAGAATCACTGATCCGGCGATTGTCAAAAAACGTGGCGGTTTTTCGCTACTGGATATGCAAAAATATGTGGAACTGCATGGCTATCGTGCAGATGCCTTCAAAAATTTGGCTTTTGCAGACCTCAAGGTCTTCAAGGCGGCGATAGTACCGATTGATTATGGTGGTGCGAATCATTATGTGGTTTTTAATGGCATGTCCGGGGAAAATATTCTGCTGGCTGACCCGGCTTTTGGTAATCGTGAAATTTCAATCGAGAATTTCAATAAAATCTGGATGAGTGGAATTGCCTTTGTAGTGACAACGGAGAAATAAATATGAAGAAAACAGTCCCCCTGATGCTGATGGCTACTTGCATTTCAGTCGTAAATATGGCCTATTCAGTAGAAAATACAGCCGATGTCAGGAGTTCTGACGAAGCGGTTATCGATACCAAAGATTTGATACATCGCCTGGATGCGCAGCAGAAAATCAATGCTCAATTACGCAAAAGAATCGAAGAATTGGAAAAAGGCCAGGCTGGTTCAGGGGCAGTTGTATCCAGCAAGGCTTTGGATGATCAGGCTAAACAACCTGACTTGAGTAGTGACAGTACAATGGATGTCAGTGCGATAGAACAAACGCTGGTTTCCAAAGGGGTGGCTTTATTGCCGGTCAATTCGTTTCGCCTGACGCCCAGAGTCACCTGGCAACATTATGGATCTTCTACTGACCGCGAGGATTCCTATGTAGAGAATATCGGTCTGGATGCTGGCTTACCCTGGGGGGTTATGGCTTCCATACAGATTCCTTATGTCGAAAAAAATTATTTCAACGGGAATAATAAAGGCATCGGCGATGCATCATTCTCTCTGAGTAAACAATTAAATGTCGAGTCTGACCACCTCCCTGCGGTGATTGTTCAGGCTGGATATAAACATGACAATGGCAAAGACCCTTTTGTTTCACCTGCCATCAGTTCAGGATTTAGAACCTATACGGCAACTGTTTCAACCGTAAAACGTATTAGCCCGATCGCGGTGTATGGAAGTTTTTCTGCAACTCACTCGCTTGATGCCTATTCCAGCATCAATCAGTCAGGCGTACACGCTGACAACTCCTATAGTTTAGCGACAGGCGTGTCTTTCTCAGCGACACCTACCGTTTCACTGTATACAGACGCTTCATTCCGCTTGCCTGGTAAAATCAAGTGGGATGGTCAACCTTATGATCCACAATTGACGGTGGGTTACCTGACCTTTGGTAGCGGATTCCTGCTTAGCAGAAGTTTTTACCTGGATGTTTCGGTTGCCGCAGGGGTGACCAAGGATGCGAACTCTTTTGTGTTTTCGGTTGCATTGCCCTATCGTTTTTAAAGGTAGCAACATCGGTCAAAAAATCGTAGTGCGTCAATTTATCGACGCCTTGGGATTTTGCGTTTTTTTTTGCGGTTCTTCAAATTCCTCACGACCCTATTCTGCACACCAATCACTTCACTCAGCCAGCTTGTTTTTTGATTTTGTAGCACTCAATTTTTTTAGAGCGCGCTTGAGCGGAGAGTCATCCAAAGACTGTTCGAGCTCGTTTAACGCCTCCAATGCGGCTGCACCCAGCAGGCGGGGAGTG
>CAIRBC010000179.1 GCA_903876685.1 uncultured Nitrosomonadales bacterium
ATTTAATCTTTCTTGGGTCGGCGCTTGAGTGGGCGCTATGGGTTAGCCAAATATTTGCCCTATTTCTTGCATAATATCC
This sequence comes from uncultured Nitrosomonadales bacterium, assembly GCA_903876685.1. Lineage (GTDB taxonomy): Bacteria > Pseudomonadota > Gammaproteobacteria > Burkholderiales > Gallionellaceae > Gallionella. The sequence goes on from CAIRBC010000179.1 coordinate 80, forward strand.
TGATTAACCGAAAATTTTCGAGGCACACAACTTCCGCGAACCCAATAATACACCTAATAAACACAACTCAAACATAGCTATCCTGCTGAAAAATGAAAAAATATGAATTAACCGTTAATTTATAGGTTATAATTTCAATTAGTGAGTTTAATTTTTTATTTTTTATCATATTCAAACAAGATAGTCGATGAAGAAGCCCGCCAAAAGCAGCGCTTTCAAGTTTTTTATACTCACAGCACTGACTTACCTCATGCTTGGTTTGGCTGGCCTTGCGCTGGCAATTCCGTCAGGCTATGCCAGTCCGATATTTCCTGCGGCGGGATTTGCGGTCGCAATCATGCTCTGTTCGAAACGCCGAGCCTGGCCAGGAATCCTGATCGGCTCACTATTGCTCAATCTGATCACAGGCGATATGTCGGATGTGACGCACAGTACAGCCATCATTGCTGCACTGGGTATTTGTATAGGCTCGACAGCGCAGAGCTACTTCGCAGCCTGGCTAACCGAACGTGAAACCGGAAATAGCTGGCAACGAATGGAACGCACCCGGGATATTGTTCGCATATTTTTTGTCGCAGGCCCACTGTCCTGTCTGATATCTGCCAGTGTGGGCGTTACTACGCTTTATCTCAACGGACTTGCGCCGGTATCCGATCTCTGGTTCACCGTATGGAACTGGTGGGCCGGAGACACTCTGGGCGTATTGGTTGCACTCCCGTTGTGCCTGACCTGGTTATTGCGTAACCAATCGCCCTGGAACATGCGACCAGTAGTGCTCGGCGTGCCGATGCTGATCGTTCTTGCAGTGATTGCAGCGGGCTATTTGGCGGTGTCAAAATGGGAAATTGCCGAGGAAGATAAGGCTTTGCGCAACCATGCTGAGCGACTAATCAAGCGACTCGAACAACGCTTCATCGCACACGAAGAAGCTTTGGCATCCCTCAAACGTCTGATCGAAGTCACGCCGGACATGAACTATGCTCAGTTTGAATACTTCACGCGCATCACCTTGCGAGAAAACCCGGACATTTTTGCGCTAAGTTTCAATCCCTATGTACGTCAGCAGGATCGTGGGAAAACCGAGCATGCTATGGCACTCGCAACGCAAAAACCGGATTTCGAAATTAAGGAACGCGATGCACAGCGGGGGCTGATTCGTGCCGGAAATCGTGCCGATTATGTGGTTGTCGGCTACATTGCACCATTAGAGGGAAACCGTTCGGCGATAGGCTATGACATCAATTCCGAGCCGATCCGCCAGGACGCCATCCGCCGGGCACGACAATCTCTACGTCTGAGCGTCACAGCACCCGTACAACTGGTACAAGAAAACCAGAAGCGTGTCGGTGCCCTGCTGTTGCATCCGGCTTACGCAACCACCTTGAGCAGCGGCTCCCCTGAATCTGATGGGCTCCTGATGGGCTTTGCCGTTGCCGTTATCAAACTGGATCAGATGACAGAAATTGCTACCAGGGACATACGCATTCCAGGCCTGGCCTTCAGCATCACCGATCGCGCAGCAGGCGAGCACGGTCTGGTGTTTCAGTCAAATGACGGTCTGCAGCCGAAGTTTCAGACTAAAGCCTTGAAGGTTCCCCTGATAATGGCCGATCGTATCTGGGAACTGGCTGTTTATCCGACTGCCACTTACCTTCCTGCACACCGGCCTTGGATAGCCTGGGCCACCGCAGTCATCGGACTTCTACTCGCTGCTCTATTGCTGGTTTTGTTACTGGTCACGACCGGACACGCCGCTGCTGCACAACGTAAGGTGAAAAAGCAAAGCGAGGAACTGGAAACGCAGGGCGCCGTGCTACTGGATCAAACTGCGCTGATAAGCATGCTCTTCGAACTGAGCCCTGACGGTTTTGTCGCACTGGCACCCGACGGAATAATTCTACTTGCCAATCCTGCGTTACAACGGATGTTCGACATTCCCGCGGACGAGATTATCGGTCTACAGATCGAAAACCTGGATAAGTGCCTGCGCCTGCGCGTGGATAAGCCTGAGCATTTTAGCTCGCTCGAAACACTATTTACCGGGGGGGACGGAAACTCGCGACAGTTGTTGGCGCTTACAAAACCTCGCGAAGTTGTGTTGCAAATGATTGCTGTGCGCAGCGGCGCAACCGGCTTCGACAGGTTCATTTATTTCAGGGACGTGACTCATGAGACGCAGATTGACCTGATGAAGAGTGAATTCATCTCCATCGCCGCACATGAACTGCGAACGCCAATGGCAAGCATCTACGGCTTTACAGAACTGTTGCTGTCGCAGCAATTCGACGAAGCTGAACGGATTGATTTACTCGGAACGATTTTCAAACAATCTGAACTGATGATCTCCATCATCAATGAAATGCTCGACATTGCCCGTATCGATGCACGGCGCGACAACGACTTTGTTTTCGCCACTATCGATGTTCGCGGCTTGTTGCATGAGGTTATCGCCGGCTTCAAGACCCCTGACGGGCGACCCTCACCCGCAGCACCTCAAACTGACTTTCCACTATGGGTAAGAGCCGATCGAAACAAACTGACTCAAGCAATCAGCAATGTGCTTTCCAACGCCTACAAGTATTCTCCGGGAGGCGGTGAAATCGCTATCGATCTGCTACTGCCGGACAGCCACTCTAAATTGCTTGGAATTCGCATCACCGATCACGGCATCGGCATGACACCAGAGCAATTAACCCATGTCTGCCAACGCTTTTACCGCGCAGATGCCTCAGGCATGATTCCCGGCACAGGACTAGGGATGAGTATCGTCAAGGAGATTATCGAACTGCATGGCGGAAAACTTGAAATTACCAGCAAACTCGGTTCAGGTACCTCGGTGCTACTCTGGCTACAGACTGCAGAAATGTCAGAAAATTATAAACAGTCCCTCAGTTTGCCTCCCGCAGACGCTCTACAGGAAAAGTCCTCATGACCATCACCCAGCGCTTCAACTCTCTACTGTTTGGCGTATTTCTCTGTCTCGTCTGTTTGGCCGGGTTGTTCATCTTCGAGATGGGCAGGGTGTACGACTCGGTCAATTTCGGCAACACCAATATTGTTCCCTCGATCATGGTTCTGGACGATGTAACCAGAAAATTCAACAAGTTACGTGTGCATATCTATCATCTTCAAATGAGTCACGACCCGGCGAAGCGGGCGGAACTCGAAAGTGAGATCAAGGCTGCGAGTGCCGAACTGCGTCAAAATATCAATAAATATGAACCGCTGATAATCAATGAGAAGGACAAGCGTCTGATGGCGGGCGAAGTTGCCGCCCTCAATGAGTACCTGGTTCATGTCGACTCCATCCTGGGGAGCGGACAGGATGAGAATAAGGCATTGGAATTGCTCAACTATTCCAGACCTGTCGCGGACAAGCTGAACGAGATGCTAGATATTCACATTGACTACAACAGGGAACTGGGCAATGAGCAGGCGATCGAGGGCAATTCGATAAAGAACAACGCCATCTGGATGTTGTCTCTGGTGGGCGGTGCGCTAATCTGTGCGGTATTCGGCTTGGGCTTCCTGATTACGCGCGGCCTGTCACGGGCGATGCTGCAAAGCACTACGGTGGCAGGCCGGATTGCCAGAGGGGATCTGACTTCGATTATCACCATACAAGGCGATGATGAAACCGCCGGAATGCTCACTTCCCTACAGACCATGCAACATAGCCTGAGGAAGATTGTCGGCGAGATTCGCCTGATGGTCGAGACAGCCGCCGTCAAAGGCAATTTTAGCAGTCGCTTGAACCTGCTGGGCAAAGAGGGTTATATAAAGGAACTATCCGAGCTGCTCAATCAGCTCGCCAACTTGACCGAAACGGGTCTAGCTGATTCGGTCAGGGTGGCTACCGCCATGTCCAGCGGCGATCTGACGCAATCCATCGGCAACGATTACCCCGGCCAATTTGGTGAGATGGCTGCCGCGCTGGTCTCCTTGCAAACCGTCTGTATCGAACTGGAAAACCAGCGCTGGGCCAAGGATCAATTGGCCAATATTCTGAGCGGAGTGCAGCAGGCCGATTCGATAGAAGATTTTGGTGACAAGCTGCTGGCACAATTATGCCCTGCGGTCGGCGCATTGCAAGGCCTTGTTTACGCTGATATCGACAGCGTAGCGGTACAGCACCCGGTCGCTGGCTACGGCTGCCTTGCTCAAGGATCTGCCTATAAGCTTGGCCAGAGCCTGGTTGGACAATGTGCGCTAGACATGATGCCGTTAAGGTTCAGCGATCCGGGCGGCAGTGTGCTACGGCTCCATTCCGGATTAATCAACGTAGCACCTGGCTACATCGAACTATTACCGCTGGTGCAGCGCAAACTGGCGATAGGGATTATCGAACTGGCTTTTGTCGCAACGCCCGACGGACGCCAGCGCTTATTACTGGATGCCGCATATGTCGCGCTGGCACCGCTGCTGGACGTGCTGAGGCGAAATCTGCGCACCGAAAAACTGGCACGCGAAATTCAGATACAGGCAGAGGAACTCGAAGCGCAGAAGCAGGAATTGCTCAGCAGTGGCGAGTCCTTGCTGCAAGTCAACACCATGCTCAACGAGATCCTCGCCGCAGCGACCGAGATCAGTATTATTGGTATCGATCTGGCGGGTGTCGTCACGCTATTCAACAGTGGCGCGGAACGTATGCTCGGCTGGCACGCCGACGAAGTTATCGGTCACGAAAACGCATCACGCTTTCATATTTCCCGGGAAGATGCCAGTGAGTCAGAGCAAGGGATGCTCTCCATCCTGGCTCGAGCCGCTGTCAACGGGCGCGATAGCTGCGAATTGAAGTTGGTACGCAAAGATCACTCACACTTTGATGGACTGTTGCTGACAACCACGGTAAAGGGAGCTGACGGGCTTACCTCTGGTTATCTGTGTATTATTCAGGATATTACCGAGCGCAATACCCTCGAAAGGGAAATGCTCAACGCCCGCGCCCTGGCCGAAGAAGCCTCGCGTCTGAAGTCGGATTTTCTCGCCAACATGAGCCACGAGATCCGCACACCGATGAATGGCATCATCGGCATGACGCATCTGGTGCTTAATACCGAGATGACGCTGCGTCACAGGGATTACGTGAAGAAAATCCAGCTTTCCGGCCAACAGCTACTACGCATCATCAACGATATTCTCGATATTTCCAAGATCGAAGCCGGCAAGCTGAGCATCGAGCATATCGACTTCGAGCTTGAAGAAACACTCGCCAGCGTGGTGAACCTGATTGCAGAAAAAGCTGCCGAGAAGGGACTGGAGTTGATACTCGATGTCGCCAGCGATGTGCCGATCGCGCTGATTGGTGACTCGCTCAGACTCGGGCAGGTGCTGATCAATTATGCCAACAATGCCCTCAAGTTTACCGCACACGGCGAGATCAACATTAGGGTGCGTTTGCGTGAAGTGTTCGAGGACAGTGTGCTGCTGTGGTTCGCGGTGCGCGATACCGGCATCGGCGTGACCGAAGAACAGAAAAGGCGTTTGTATACCGCGTTCAACCAGGGTGACACCTCCACCACGCGCCAGTATGGCGGCACCGGACTGGGGCTTGCGATTTCCAAACAACTGGCCGGTATGATGGGCGGTGAGGTCGGTGTCGAGAGTGTGCCAGGTGAAGGCAGCACTTTCTGGTTTACTGCGCGACTGGGCATCAGTCACAAGGTCAAGCGCTTGCTGCTGCCAGACCCGGATCTGCGTGGACGCCATGTGCTGGTGGTCGATGACAACGACAATGCGCGTCAGGTAATGGATGAAATGCTCAGCAGCATGAGTTTCGCGGTCGACGTGGTCAATTCAGGGGCGGATGCCATCACCGCAGTCAAACAGGCTGACCAGGCTAACCACCCCTACGAACTGGTTTTTATGGACTGGCATATGCCGAATATGAACGGTGTCGATGCCTGCCGCAAAATCCAGTCTCTGCCTCTGGCAGAACCGCCCCATCTGCTGCTGATCACCGCCTACGGACGCGAGGAAGTATTTCATCAAGCCGAAGATGCGGGCATTCATGAGGTACTGGTCAAGCCGCTCAATGCGTCGACCTTGTTTGATTCGGCAATGCGAGTGCTGCACGGCAGTGGCCGTGATCTGCTGACGGCAGCAGAGGCACCCTCTTCCTTGCTGGAAAACCTGACTACCATCGCTGGCGCGCGTATTTTATTGGTCGAGGATAACGAGATCAATCAGGAGGTGGCGCTGGATCTGTTGCGCTATGCGCACTTCGATGTCGATCTTGCCGAGAACGGACGCGTTGCGCTGGAACGGCTGCAACACAAAGAATACGCACTGGTTCTGATGGATATGCAGATGCCGGTGATGGATGGTATTACGGCCACCATAGAGTTGCGCCGCAGTCACGCGCAATTGCCGGTGGTGGCGATGACTGCCAACGCGCAGGCCGCAGATCGCCAGCGTTGCATGGAGGCAGGCATGAACGATTTTATCGCCAAGCCGATCGAGCCTGAGCTACTCTGGCAGACACTGCTGAAATGGATAGCGCCGCTGCATGCGCTGATGCCGATGTTCCACCCAACCCCTGCGGAGCCTATGATGCCGCAACCTGTTTTTGAGCTGGGCGTTGCCGGGATTGATTCAGGACCCGCTCTGCGACGCATGCTGGACAGCACCGAACTCTATTTCGCCACGCTGCGAAAGTTCTGCAAGCGCTATGAAAATTTTAGTGCAGCCATCCATCAGGCACTGGATGCCGATGACTGGCTTGGCGCTCAACGCCATGCCCATACCCTCAAAGGTGTGGCATCAAGCATAGGCGCCTATAGCTTGACGGCAGCGGCCACCACTTTGGAAAAAGCCTTGAGCGAGCGTATGTCACGAGTCGAGGTAGCTGAGCAGATCGGCTTTATCGATACACAATTGCGTGAACTGATCCCCGCCGTGCGCAGCAAGACCCCGGCATCACCCAATGCAGCCTTGCAGGATGCTGATGCGGGTATTGCTGCCATAGCCGAACTGGAACTCTTGCTGAGCGAAAGCAACCCCGAAGCAATGGCCTGGCTCGACCGTAATGGCCGTGCGCTGCAAACAATTCTACCTGCGGCTCGCCTGACGGAAATCGAGGCGGCGGTACAAGCCTTCGATTTGAGCGATGCCTTGCGCCTGCTGCGGGAAACGCGTAATGAAGGAGTATTTTGAATGACTAAACTGAACACCATTGATGCAGACGAAGCGCGCGATACCGTTCTGGTGATCGACGACAGCCCGGAGATTCTAGGCATCATCAACGAACTGCTTAAACCCTTTTACCGCCTCAAGGCCGCCAACTGCGGAGAAAAGGGACTACTCCTGGCGGCGGCTGAACAGAAGCCGGATATTATTCTGCTGGATATCATGATGCCGGACATGAATGGCCATGAAGTGTGCCGCAGACTCAAGGCTGACAGAACTACGCGTGATATTCCGGTAATCTTTCTCACCGCGATGAGCAATGAAACCGATGAGGAAAGCGGATTCGCACTAGGCGCTGTAGATTACATTACTAAACCGATCAGCGGCCCTATTCTGCGGGCACGGGTCAAGACGCATCTGGGCATGAAACATGCCGCTGACTTCATCAAGAACAAGAATGTATTCCTGATCGGCGAAGTCTCCAAGCGCGAAAAAGAACTCGAATTCGCTCAGGATGTCACTATCCTGGCACTCACTTCGCTCGCCGAAACCCGCGACAATGAAACCGGAAACCACATTCGCCGCACCCAGCATTACGTTCGCGCACTTGCCGAACACCTGCAACGACATCCGCGTTTTTCGCTTGCACTGACACGCACCAATATCGAGATGATCTTCAAGTCGGCACCGCTGCACGACATCGGCAAAGTCGGCATTCCGGATCATATCCTGCTCAAACCCGGTAAGCTAACGCCGGAGGAATTCGAAGTGATGAAACGTCATGCCGCTTTTGGCCAGGAGTCGATAGCACAAGCCGAAAAAACCCTGGCGCATTCGGCGCCATTCCTCGCCTTTGCCAAGGAAATTGCCCGCAGTCACCATGAAAAGTGGGACGGTAGTGGCTACCCGGATGGACTGAGCGGCAAGAAAATACCGATTTCGGCACGCTTGATGGCGGTTGCAGATGTCTTCGATGCGCTGATCAGTCGCCGCGTCTATAAACGTCCACTGTCTTTGGAGGAAGCTTGCAGGATAATCCTGGCCGGACGCGGGTCACATTTCGATCCGGATATTGTTGATGCCTTTTCCTTTCAGGTCAGCAATTTTGCCGCTATCGCCGCACGCTTCAGCGACCCCATCGATGATAAAATGAATCTAAATACTACGCACGCCCGTGCCTGAGACTATGAAAAAACTATTGATTGTTGACGACCATTCCAGTATCAGAAAGGTGATTCGGCTCGCGCTACGCGCACATTTCGAGCTTGTAGAATTTGCCGATGCCGATGCAGCCTATGCATACATCTTGAATAACCGACCCGACGGCATCGTGCTTGACGTCATGATGCCCGGCCACTTGAACGGTTTCCAGTTGTGCGAAAAAATCAAAAGCGATCCATCGCTTGCCACCATTTATGTGGTACTGGTCACCGCCTGCGGTCAGGAAACCGATCAACTACTTGGCCAGGCACTCGGCGCCGATTCCTATTTTGTCAAGCCTTTCAGTCCGTTGGCACTGGCAAGTCATCTGAAAGATGCCTTGCTGACAACGGCAGACCTATAAGTCTAAATATGAGAGACCCAATCATGAATTTTTCGAACGATCCACTGGCACCCGTCGCATTTGAATCAGCCGTAAGCCTCTGCCCCTGGGCGATTGCCGTGATTGATGACAATGGCAAAGTGCGTAGTGTCAATCCTGCTTTTGAAAATATTACCGGCATTGATGCCACCAGCGTGCTTGGCATGAGAGAGGCGGCTTTCGCAGCCATGCTAAGCGCTTTGCTACTTGAGGTCAGTCGTGTAGAAGCACAACAAGCCGGACTGCGCGCCTTGTTCTATCTGCGCAAAAGCACGGTGAATCCCGAACATAACCCGGAACTGGTGCTACTCAAACAATCCTTGCGTGCACCGCTTGCCAGCATTTACGGATTTGCCGAACTGCTAATGACGCAGAACTACGACGATAACACCCGCTTCGATCTGATCGGCACGCTACTGGAACAGACCGAACTCATGATCAATATAATCAACCAGAAATAGAATTGACAGGATAAATATTCGGCTAACCCATAGCCGTCCCATAAACCACCCTCAGCCAAACATGGGTTTATTGCTCAGTGATGCTAGACGTTGCTAGCAGTTTGTCGGACTTGAAATCCCCAATTTCTCAACTTTTACCCTAGTAGCTGTCCGGTTTAGTGCTTTGTCTAACGGGCATGGCACACTGCCACCCCTGATAATGAAACCCGCCATGCCCGTTTCCCTCTCCCCATCCCTCTCCCGAAGCGGGCGAGGGAGAGTACGTCGCTGCGCAAGTTTCACGTTAAAGTTTCCACAGATAAATCCGCGGATCAGCGATCAATGTAGG
>CAIRBC010000180.1 GCA_903876685.1 uncultured Nitrosomonadales bacterium
TAAACCGCATTGTCAAGACCTGACCCCAATTCCCGACCCTAATTCCTCTTGTGTCTTTGTACTTTATGCGCTACATTTCGCACAGTTACTCGCATAATGTAGTGCATACGGTACAATACTTATGGATATGATCGAAGTGGGAGAAGCTATCAAATCTCGGCGGGAATCGCTTGGATTAACTCAACAAATGGTAGTGTCCCCCAACGGGATGAGCCGCGTCACACTCAGCAATTTCGAGAACGGCAAGCTGCCGGAGTTGGGACTGAGAAAGGTCATGGCAATATGCTCGACCTTGGGGCTTGAGCTTGTTGTGAAAGAAGCGTCTCCTCGCCCGACCCTTCGGGATTTGATGGCAGAAAAGGGGAAGTAAGGTGCTGAGCGTATGGGTCGCAAAAAATGTAGTGGGCTTGGTGGATCGCCATCCTGGGGAGAAGGGCGATTATGTTTTTGCCTATCATTCCTCGTTTCAGGCCGGGCAGGATGTTTCCCTCACGATGCCTTACTCGCTGGAAAGTTATCCGTACAAAAATGGCTTGCATCCGGTATTTCAGATGAATTTACCGGAGGGACGTTTGCGAGAGTCCATTGAGCGGGTATTCCGCAAACGCGCTCAGGGTTACGATCAATTAACGTTGCTGGAGGTTGTGGGGCGTTCCCAGATTGGACGGCTCCGTTTCTCGAACAACCCGGAGGTGATTGACCTGGTGCCATTGCAGAGTGTTCAAGAGCTGATCGCTTATGATGGAACGGAAGACCTTCTACGCGATCTTCTGGAGCGCTTTTCCGGCGTGTCCGGTGTGTCAGGCGTGCAACCTAAGGTACTGATCAGAGACAGCGAAGCACAGCCAAGCGATGACAAAGACCGGATCACGGTCAAAGGGGCAACGCACATTGTAAAAGGATGGGACGCCGAGTTCCCTCAACTGGCAGCGAATGAATTTTTCTGCATGAGTGTCGCGCGGCATGCTGGGCTTCAAGTGCCGAACTTGTTTCTTTCTGAAAACAACCGCTTTCTTGTAATTGAGCGTTTCGATTTGGCAGCGGACGGCACATACCTCGGATTCGAAGACTTCTGTTCGTTGAATGGGGTGGGTACCGAAGAGAAATACGGGGGCAGCTACGAGAAGCTCGCCAAGCGCATTCGGGAATTCGTATCGCCGGAATATCAAGGCGAGGCATTGGAGGTCTTTTTCCGGTCCTTGGCGGTATCCTGCGTGTTGAGGAATGGCGATGCCCATTTAAAAAATTTTGGCGTACTCTATGAGACAGCAGACAAGCCGGTGAGGTTTGCACCCGCTTATGACATCGTAACGACCACGCCCTATATCAAGGGCGATTCTCTTGCGCTCACGCTGGATGGTAGCAAGAATTTCCCGAAGGCGAAGAAGCTACTCAATTTTGCGAAGCTGCATTGTGGTCTTCAGCCAGTCAAAACGGCTTCTATTCTTGAGGAGGTGGCTGAGGCGGTTGTCAAAACGATGGATGAACTACGTCAGTATGCCAAAGATCACAAGGATTTCGAGCAGATCGGCGATGCGATGCTGAAGGAATGGAATGATGGTTTGAATAGTACGTGTATTAGCCACTACGTTGCACATAGAGCGGTCATTCTTGCCGCCCCTAGCCGGTGTTAACCGCTTTTTCGGTTGCAAATATCCCAAAAGGCCGTGGTCACAAAAGGCCGGGGTCAGGTCTTGACAATACGGTTTTATCTCACCCCTTTGATTATTTTGCTCACGGTTGAATGAGATTGAGTATGATATAGCGGTTCAACTCCATGAGATAACTGTCACGCTCCACCAGAATTGCTTTGTATCTTCCTTGGAATATATGCCCGACGCGAGCATGTAAGCGATTGAAACGTAGCATATATACGCCATTCAATTGGCGTATTCCGCGTGCAAGATTGCCATTGGGAGTTTCAATCAACAGGTGATAGTGCTTATCCATCAGGCAGTAGGCGTGACACTGCCAGCCATGCTGCACGATCACTTCGCAAAGAACAGTCAAAAATGCAGTTCTGTCATCGTCGTCCTAATAAATAGCCTAGCGTGCATTGCCAAGTGAAATGACATGATAGAACGTACCGTGAGATTCAATACGTAGAGGACGAGACATGAAGTGATGTTATGGAGAATAAACCGCATTGTTAAGACCTGACCCCAATTATGCGTTAAAATTTATTGAACAAGCGGTGTGAATGGATAATTTTAAATTATCATGCGGCGCAATGCGCTCCGCTGATTGATGCTCTACGTTTTGTGTTTTTTACGGTTCATTTATCCATTTTTTCCTAAAATTAATGATGATTTTGAGGAGTCCTGGATGCCTGTATAATGCCAGAAACCGCTATTTCAGGAACATAAACCATGACTGCAAAGCGCCGCAAGTTGCCCATCGGCATTCAAACTTTCTCGGAAATTA
>CAIRBC010000181.1 GCA_903876685.1 uncultured Nitrosomonadales bacterium
CAGGTGTCATCAAAGATGCTGCCAGCTCGATCGTTCCCGGCTTGGCAGTGACAACACCAGCGGCACCAAGTGACATTGAGCGTCCGGTGACTGTTTCGGAAAAAAATCCCGGCAAGAATCCTGGCAAGAACCCCATCCTGCCGCCAGCACCAAGCAGCGACGATTTCTTCGTGCCATCAAGCATTCGTGGAGTGTTTCTCCTCATGCCGCCAGTATCTGGCCCGCTGCCACCCAGGGTCATCACCAACCCGGTGTCTCCTTCCAACTCGATTCCGTGATCTTTTTAAAGGACTGCAATCCCTCCACAGATCATTCGAATAGTTTCTCACTTCATGCGCTCAAAACTGGCAATTCTGATTCTGGTCGTCGCTGCACTTTGTCCAGCTGCAGTGCGTGCACAGGGGTTGGTGGCGATCCAGAATTATTCGGCGGATTTTAGAACCGAGGAGCCGCTAACTTTCTCGTTGAGTGCCAATTCCGGTTACGATTATCTGAAGTACAAGGCACCTTCATCCCAGGTGAGCAACATTCAGTCATGGTATGGCCAGATTGGTGCAGGCACGTCCTATACCCGTGCCGACCAGACCACGCCCTTCAGCTTCAGTCTCGAGGGCAGCGTCCTTCAATACATTAACGGGATACCGACTTACGGCAGCACCTTTTACAATGGTCGTGCAACCTTCAATGTTGAGCACCGGTTTTCCGAACGCTTGAAGATGAGCAACAATTTCTACCTGACCTACGGGACCAATCCCAACAGTGCTTTTGGCTACGGTGCCACGAGCGCGTTGTGGAACGGGCAGTTCCTGTATGGCTACAACAATTTCAATGTCAGCTACGCTTGGTCGCCGCGGTTCTCGACCACCACTTCCTACACGTTCGACGGCATTGACTACCAGAACTCTGCGGTTGCCCTTGGTCAGGACCGCTATTCGCATCTCTTGCCCAGCAATTTGCGTATAAAATTTCGAAGCGGACCAGTCTGACGGCAGAGTATCGCTACCGGCTGACCGATTACACCAAGAGCCCCTTCCAAAACTACCATTCACAGTACGTCCTGGGTGGCGTGGATCATGCGTGGAGTCAGAACCTGTCCGGTTCAGCACGAGCTGGTGCGGAATTCTACCAAAACGCCACGGTCAGCAAAACGCGGCCTTATGCTGAAGCCGCAGTCAACTATGCGGTCGCCAGACAGACCCAATTGCGCTGGTTTTCGATGCTGGGATTCAATGGCACACTGCTCGGCACCTACACCAGCAGCTATGGGGTAAACACCGGCTTGCAGGTGAACCACCAAGTCACCAAACGGTTCAGTGTGAACGGCGGGGTGAGTTATGCTCATTCGGTGCTTTCAGGCGGACCCATCGCAAATCAGACGCAAGACTCGGTGTTCCTGAATGCAGGCATTGGCTATCAGCTGATGGATAACCTCAATCTGAACGCCAATTATTCATTCTCCACGCAGTTGTCCAACAACCCTCTGGTTGAGTTCAACCGCAACCGTGTCTCGGTCGGAGCCACGGCGACCTTTTAGTCCCAACAGCCCAGACAACAATCCGCCGGCGGGCAGATTCGGACACCACGAATCTCCCGCTGGCGGTATTTCAAGACCACTTTCTTAACCTTTCCGAATCATTTAACCCAAGCAGTCATGAACGA
>CAIRBC010000182.1 GCA_903876685.1 uncultured Nitrosomonadales bacterium
ACGTGAAACACGCGTAGCGACTTACTCCCGGCTACGCCCCCCTCGCTGCGCTCTCCCCGCTTGCGGGAGAGGGATGGGGTGAGGGAAACGGACATGGCGATTTCATTACAAGGGGTGGCATCATTGCCATGTCCGTTAGATAGTTAAGGGTTCGGGTTGGGTAAATTTGATATTCCGGCCAAGTTGCAGCCCAGTGCTGATACCCAGACGATCTAAGCGAGTCATTTCATTTTGAGCTTGCGTATCTGCTGATCGTAGGCGCGCCGAAAATCTCTTTCGAAAATCAGGCCTATATCATCTGCCATGGTCAATTCCAATTTATTGTAATGTTCCACATAGGTTTCCCAAAGACAGGCTTTACGGTTCAGGATCATTTTCTTGCCGGTTTTGTCGAATTCTGTTTCAATTAGCTGAGGATTGAAGCGACGGATTGATCCCTCTACCGCAGCACGCATGCCCGCTGCCGTACCCAGCTCGTGATAAATCAGGTCTGTACAGGCGCCGCTGATTGCTTGTACTGGTGCCAGATAAGCGTTTGAATTTAATTTTTTTTGCTCGAATAGAAATTGCATGACATCATTAATGTCTGGCATCAATTTGAGTGGATTGTTATCGTGGTTAGCCACCATGGTTCTGTCTTCAGCTCCCAGTTCACCCTTCAACATGGATCTTGAGGCCAATAAAGATGTGATTCCTTCTATTGCGGCGCGTACGATCGTGCCTGCAGATTCCATGTAAGCAAGTGCCTCTTCAGCCGGGACGGGCTGATTGCCAAGCCCAGCTGCCTTGCGAAACGCGTCCAGCAATACTTGCGCGTCGTTCGTTTGCACGGATGAAATATTTGCCGGTGCAGGCGAAAATACTTGCTGCGCTTGAGCAGGAGGCTGTTGCTGAGCCGTAGCGGAAGGAATTTTACTGATATAGTTTCCCAAGAAATCCGCAAAATCATCTACTGGCTGCTTTGTTACAACGGGCGGCGAGGCTTCGGAAACTGGTGGAGGGGAATAGGGTAGGTTGATGTCGTGCACATGCTCGAGCGATTTGGTTCCTGCAGGACGATGCCCCCCCAAATCGATTAGCGGTGTAGCCTTTCCTGCGACATTGGCTCCTGAGGTAGTAGGCTGCGGCCAATCATCAAAAGGAGAGTTGGACAGTACACTGGGAGCTCCTGACAAACCTGAAGCTTGAGAATTCCTCAACTTGCCAAGCGCTGCCAGCGGATCCAGGTTAGTTGATGCTTCACTATTGGCCTGTAGAGGCGCGATACCTGCGAAGAGACCACCCATATTACAGTCAATCTGGTCAGGGCTAAGCGGATTTATGCGGGTATCCGGCTTCACGATGGGTTTTGTTATCGAATCGGCCAATCCGTGAGAGTCAGCATCGAAACTCTCAACTGCAGGTGCTTCAGGCCAACGGGATTGAGGCCGGGACTGTACGCCATCAAAATTGAACGTTAGGCTTGGTGCCTCGAAAGGCTTTGCCGCATTGGCGCCAGCAACGCTAGCAGTAGCCATGGTCAATACATAGGCACGAATGACTATTTCATCCCCGTCATGCAGTAAGACAGACTTCCCATGATGATATGGCTGATTATTGATCAGCACCGGCTTGGATTCGGAAGTAACTGTCAGATGATAAGCCCCATGATTATATTCAATCAGCGCGTGCTGACGCGAGATTAACCTTTCAGGATCAGGAAGGCAAATGTCGCAGGTCGATTGGCGGCCTATCGTCGTTTTTTCGGCAAGGGTCAGCTCACGAAAAAAATTGGGATCATTGCTTGATGTGATTTTTATGGAAAACAAAATATCGATGAATAATTAATTAAACAATTCTAAAATGACTTTGGCGTTTAGTTGTACTTTAAAGCACTAGAAAGTACCGCGCAGCTTGAAGCAAATTTCAACTTTGAAGTCTGCAAATTTAGAGCTTAAATAACCACCGTAAATTATAATCGATAAAGCAATGCAAAATAATTAATTTGTATTTGA
>CAIRBC010000183.1 GCA_903876685.1 uncultured Nitrosomonadales bacterium
ATATAATCGTTAATATTCTTTTGGTTGAAAATTTCAACTGATTAAATTGGATTTGAAATAAACAGTATTACTGTTTTTGGTGTTAAAGTCCGGTTGAGGAAAACGGCCTGCTAGTCATGGCGGTAGACAATGTCAGCGCAGCGGTCGCGATGGCCAGTAAAAATAATTACGCCGCGCTGTTGATTAACCCGACACTGCTGCCAGCGAACGGTGTACAGGAAATTAGCTCCCTTCGCGCCGTTCCCGGACATGAGCAATTGGTCGTGCTGGCAATCACGGACGATGATAGCTTCAGCTATGGGGATTTGAAAATGAATGGCGTTATCAACATCCCGTTGGATCAGGAGCGCTTGTACACTACGCTGGAAAAATGCCTGACCGCGAGTAGTGGATCGACAAAAGAGAATTTACTTTAAGTATCGCAAGCGTAGCCCGGATGGGATGGAATGGAACCCGGGGTTGTCACTCCATACAACCTGGAAAAATTGCACGTGATCCGATTTTCCCGGAGGGCGGCCTGCATCCGGGCTACGTTGCTGAAAGACCGCTTTAAAGTTGCTCATCCTCAATCGCCAAGGCACCGGCAGCACCTTCTACCACCGTATAAGCCAGTCCTGGCGCCTGCGACAAAACATGATCTGCATAAAAACGCGCCGTGACAATTTTAGCCTGCAAGAATGCCTGGTCGTCACTGCCTGCCTCCAACTTGCGCTGGGCAGCCAAAGCACCCTGCGCCAGCAGCCAACCACCGGAAACCGTACCAAACAATTGCAGGAAAGGCACCGCCCCTACTAAGGCGGCGCGTACATCCTTGCCATAACTGGCAACGATGAAAGCGACTGCACGTTCAAGTGCTTCGATGGCGGCAGCCAGTGCTTTGGCGATTGCAGCCAAAGGCTCGGCAGTGCTTTGTTGCAGTTGCTGCAATACCTCGCGCATCCGGGTGATGACCAAGCCGATGGTCTTGCCGCCTTCGCGGGCAATCTTGCGGCCGATCAAGTCATTGGCCTGAATGCCGGTAGTGCCTTCATAAATCGAGGTGATACGGGCATCCCGCAGATACTGAGCCGCACCGGTTTCTTCGATAAAGCCCATACCACCATGCACCTGTACCCCCAAAGAGGCGATGTTGATCGCATTTTCCGTGCTCCAGCCCTTGACTATCGGAATCATCAAATCGACGAAGGCTTGATTCTGTTCGCGGATCGTTGAATCAGGCGCACGTTGCGCGTGATCTATCGCCGAACCTACCACACAGGCCAGGGCACGCATCGCTTCAGTCTGTGACTTCATCAACATCAACATACGACGCACATCAGGGTGGCGAATGATCGCAACCTTACCGGAGCCTTTGACCCCGGCTTCCGGACATTGCACACGGTCGCGGGCATAAGCGGTGGCGCGCTGATAGGCACGTTCGGCCAGTCCTACCCCTTCCAGACCGACGCTGAAGCGGGCGGCGTTCATCATGATGAACATATATTCGATGCCACGATTTTCTTCGCCGACCAGATAACCGGTTGCCCCTTCGCTATCGCCAAACGCCATCACGCAGGTTGGACTGGCATGAATGCCCAGTTTATGTTCAACCGATACACAGTGCACATCGTTACGCGCGCCCAGTGAACCGTCCGCCTTCACCAGAAATTTGGGAACCACAAACAAGGAAATCCCCTTTACGCCCTCGGGTGCCTCGGGTGTACGAGCCAGTACCAGATGAATGATATTTTCAGCCAGATCATGTTCGCCATAGGTGATGAAAATTTTCTGTCCATGCACGCTATAACTGCCGTCGGCTTTGGGCACGGCACGCGAACGAATCGCCGCCAAATCCGAGCCTGCCTGTGGCTCGGTCAGGTTCATGGTACCGGTCCATTCACCGCTGATCAGTTTGGGCAAATAAGCCTGCTTGAGTGCATCGCTGCCGCGCAACTCGATGGACTCGATCGCGCCGCGTGTCAGCATCGGGCAAAGCGTAAAGGAAACATTCGCGCTATTCCACATTTCCTCCACCAGCGTGGAGATGACACGCGGCACCCCCTGTCCACCATATTCCGGTTCACAGGAAATTGCATTCCAGCCGCCTGCCACAAACTGGTTATAGGCATCCTGCCAACCGGTGGCGGTCGTCACGCCCTCGGGCTGCCAGCGCACGCCTTCTTTATCGCCCACTATGTTGAGTGGCGACAGCACACCTGAAGCAAATTTGCCTGCCTCATCCAGTATCGCCTCAACCAGATCAGTGCTGATTTCTTCACATTCCGGCAACTGGCGGATGCTGTCCATATCGACCAATTCATCCAGTACAAACTGCATATCTTTCAATGGTGCAACGTATTCACTCATGATTCATCCTTTAATGTTGATAGTCTCAAATGTTGTTAGTCTTTGGAAAATTACGATGTTTTTGTGGTCGTCCGGCCTTTTTGCCATAGCACATCTTTGCCGCCATCGGCTCGATTGAGATAACGCGCCAGCACAAACAGCAGATCGGACAATCGATTTATATATTGTATGGCTTCCTCACGCACCGGCTCTACCGAATGCAACGCCGTAACGGCACGTTCGGCGCGACGACAAACGGTGCGTACCTGATGGGCTACCGCAGACGCACGAGAGCCACCCGGTAAAATAAATTCCTTGAGCGGTGCCAGGGTTTCATTCAAGTGATCCAGCCTCTGCTCAAGATACAGCACCCGCTCAGCCCTGATCATCTCCATCCCCGGTATACACAGCTCCCCGCCCAGATCGAACAGATCATGCTGAATGTCGGTAAGTAATTCATGCAGGTCGCCGGTCATTTGCTCCAGTTGCAAAACCCCGACCAGTGCATTGAGTTCATCTATTTCACCAAGCGCATGAATACGCTCACAGTCCTTGGAAACGCGACGACCATCGCCCAGACCGGTAGTGCCCTGATCACCGGTACGCGTGTATATCTTTGAAAGCCTGTGCCCCATGGGAATCCTTATTTAAAATGGTTGCGGGTCTGACGTTAATAAAATTTTTCGTGGATAAAACCGTTACTGTCATCCCAATCTGCTGGTGCACAAGCGCACCCTACGCCAAGGCATTGGTCGCAAACTGTAGCTCGGGTCAGGCGCGTGCTTGAGCACCGTAACCCGACGTTTGCACCTTACATGCTTCTGCGATATCTGCCACCCACCTCATAAAGCGCGGTACTGATCTGGCCAAGCGAGCAATAACGGACGGCGTTCATCAAGACCGCAAATACATTGCCATTATCGATGACCGTCTGGCGCAACAAGCTGATCCAGGCAGCGGATTCATTTTTGTTACGTTCATGGAAAGCCGCAAGGCGTCTGAGCTGACTCTGTTTTTCTTCGTCAGAAGAGCGAGCCAGTTCAATTTCATGCATCCCGCCATCGTCATGCGGATTGAGGAAGGTATTCACGCCGATGATCGGATAAGAGCCATCATGCTTCTTGTGTTCATAATACAGGCTTTCTTCCTGTATCTTGCTGCGTTGATAACCCGTTTCCATGGCACCCAACACCCCGCCGCGACTGGCTATTGCATCAAATTCGCGCAGTACCGCCTCTTCGACCAGATCCGTCAACTCGTCGATGATAAAGGCACCCTGATTGGGATTCTCGTTTTTCGCCAGACCCCATTCGCGGTTGATGATCAACTGAATCGCCATCGCGCGCCGTACCGATTCTTCGGTCGGGGTGGTAATGGCTTCGTCATAAGCATTGGTATGCAGACTGTTGCAGTTATCATAAATCGCAATCAGCGCCTGCAAGGTGGTGCGTATATCGTTGAAATTCATCTCCTGTGCGTGCAGGGAGCGGCCTGATGTTTGAATGTGATACTTGAGTTTCTGGCTGCGCTCGTTCGCACCATAGACATTTTTCATGGCCACCGCCCAGATACGGCGTGCGACTCGACCCAGCACACAGTATTCAGGATCCATGCCGTTGCTGAAGAAAAACGACAAATTAGGTGCAAAGTCATCGATACTCATGCCGCGTGCGAGATAGGCCTCGACATAGGTAAAGCCATTGCTCAGCGTCATCGCCAACTGACTGATCGGGTTAGCCCCGGCTTCGGCAATGTGATAACCGGAGATTGATACCGAATAGAAATTTCTGATCTGGTGATGCACAAAATATTCCTGTATATCGCCCATCATCTTGAGTGCAAATTCAGTCGAGAAGATGCAGGTATTCTGCCCCTGATCTTCCTTGAGAATGTCTGCCTGCACCGTACCCCGCACCGTAGACTGAGTCCATTCCTGAATTTTTGCAATTTCATCGGCGGTGGGCTCGCGGTTATTGTCGGTACGGAATTTTTCCAGCTGCTGATCAATCGCGGCATTGAAATACATCGCCAGTATCATCGGCGCCGGACCGTTAATCGTCATGGAGACCGAGGTAGTCGGTGAACACAGCTCAAAGCCGCTATACAGTACCTTGAGATCATCCAGGGTGGCGATGGAAACTCCAGAATTGCCGACCTTGCCATAAATATCAGGCCGCAAATCCGGATCACAACCATACAGGGTCACCGAATCAAAGGCGGTCGAAAGCCGATGCGCGGGCATGCCTTCGGAAACCTTCTTGAAGCGGCGATTGGTGCGGAAGGCGTCTCCTTCACCGGCAAACATACGAGTGGGGTCTTCACCTTCACGCTTGAAGGCAAACACGCCGGCGGTAAAAGGAAAAGAACCGGGAAGATTTTCCCGCATCAGGAATTTGAGAATTTCGCCTTCATCTTCAAAATCCGGCAGGGAAACCTTGCGGATCTTGGTACCGGACAGCGATTCGCTATTCAGGCTGGTACGGGTTTCCTTGTCGCGCAGCTTGACCACATATTCATCGGCCGCATACAATTTTTTGGTCAGCGGCCATTGGTCCAGCAATTTTTTGGACGCAAGGCTCAGTTCATCATTCTTCCAAGCCAGCAATTCCGCAAAGGAACCGATATCCTTGTCGCACTTTTCAAACAGCGCCTTGCTGATCCTGAGCGACTGACGTTCCCGTGCAATCTGCGACTGGCTGGCGGTATGACGGTGGTAGCTGCGTACCCCTTCCGCAATTTCCGCCAGATAGCGCACACGTTCCGCCGGAATGATGGCGCGTCCACTGGTGGAGGACTTGACGGTGACCGTGGGTAGCTTTCCTGGTGAAACTTTCAGATTCTTGGCGACCAGACTAGCCAAAATACCCTGGTAGAGTGCGGTCACGCCATCGTCATTGAAACGACTGGCCTGTGTGCCATACACCGGCATATCTGCGGTAGGCGTGGTGAACAGCTCATGATTACGCTGATACTGTTTGCGTACATCGCGTAACGCGTCTTCAGCGCCTTTGCGATCAAATTTGTTAATGGCGATAAAATCGGCAAAATCGAGCATTTCGATTTTTTCGAGCTGGCTGGCCGCGCCAAACTCGGGTGTCATCACATATAACGAGACATCAACCAGCGGCACAATGGCGGCATCCCCCTGTCCAATACCGGAAGTTTCGACAATCACCAGGTCAAAGCCGGAGAGCTTGCAGGCGGCGATCACTTCGGGCAGTGCAGCTGAAATTTCCGACCCTGCGCCGAAGCCGCGCGTTGCCATGGAACGCATATAAATATTTTCGTGCTCGATGGCATTCATGCGAATACGATCGCCCAGCAAAGCGCCACCGGTGCGTTTCCGCGACGGGTCAATCGAGATAATCGCCAGCTTCAACTGGTCTGCCTGATCGATACGCATCCGCAATACCAATTCATCAGTCAGGGAGCTTTTCCCCGCACCGCCGGTACCGGTAATTCCCAACACCGGAACGGTCAGTTTTGCCGCCGCCTCGCGCAGTTTCTGCTTGACTTCGTCATTATAATTATGGTTTTCCAGTGCCGTAATGATACGCGCCAGTTGCCGACGATCGCCCGAGGCCAGTGTTTCCAGCAATGTCTCACTATCCGGCGCTTCCGGAGAAAGGTCATAGTCCGACGATTTCAACAAATCGTTGATCATGCCCTGCAAGCCCATGGTTGCGCCATCTTCCGGAGAATAGATGCGGGTTACCCCGTAAGCATGCAGTTCGGCGATTTCGGCAGGAACAATCACCCCACCGCCACCGCCAAAAATCTTGATATTTTCGCCGCCATTTTTTCGCAGCAAATCCACCATATACTTGAAATACTCCAGATGACCGCCCTGATAACTGGTAATCGCAATCCCCTGCACATCCTCCTGCAAGGCCGCGTTGACCACTTCAACCACGGAACGATTATGAGCCAGATGGATGACTTCAGCCCCACTGGATTGTAAAATTCGGCGCATGATGTTGATCGAAGCATCGTGGCCGTCAAACAGCGACGCTGCCGTCACGAAGCGAACTTTATTGTTCAGCTTGTAAGCAACAGGCTTGTTAACACTTGAAGAATTTGTCATGGTTTTTTGGTTTCTAAAATTAGGGGGTTCGTGCAGAAATCATCCCGTTGTTTGACAAAACGCTTTCTGCTGCTTCGGCAACCTGCACTTTGATTATATTAAGGGTTGTGGCTGGTCTGTACCATGCTGAAATCTATCAAAGCCACTGACGTAATTTACAACAAAATGTAACTATTGGGTCAGACCATGAGGTTCAGACAAAATCCAGAAAATCACCTGCCGAGGGAATTGAAGGGGGTCACAAACTAACGGGCATGGCAAATTGCCACCCCTGATGATGAAACTCATCATGCCCGTTTCCCTGATGAACCCACTAGCCACTCCACTAGGTTGCCAAAAGACAGCAACCAAGTGGCTGGTTATCTCCCCATCCCTTCTCCCGCAAGCGGGCGAGGGAGAGTACGATCGCTGCGCGAGTTTCACGTTAACGCGAAAACTACCATTAGCGATTCAATGAAATACCCAATTTTTTCGCACAGCTGGTCAACTCCGCCAAGCCACGTTCGTAATCATAAGCGACCACATGCTGCTCCAGAGATTGCAGCGCTTGTTGCAGGGTGGCATTAGCACCAACCCTCTGGTGTATTTTAGCCACGGT
The DNA here is from genome assembly GCA_903876685.1 of uncultured Nitrosomonadales bacterium. GTDB lineage: Bacteria > Pseudomonadota > Gammaproteobacteria > Burkholderiales > Gallionellaceae > Gallionella. The sequence continues at coordinate 7,008 of CAIRBC010000183.1, forward strand.
GTCTCCTGCACTGGCATCGAATTGCTCAAGTTGCAGCTTTAACTGGTAGATCAAACTGGTCAATTCTTCTCCATGACCCGGGTCTAGTGGCGCAAAAATATCAATTGCTTCCTTGTTTACGGTTGCTAGAGATTCCAGGGAATCGGCGATAGCAGCCAAAAGCCGGTTAAGTTGGCTATCCACTTCCAGTAGCAATACTTCCAACTGGTCGCTGTGCCCGCCCTTGAGGGCAGACTCCAGTTCTGCGACGACACTCTGTAACTTTTCTGCACCCAAGGTTCCGGATAAACCCTTCAGCGTATGCGCAAGGCGCACGGCTTTTTCCTTATCCTCTGCTGCAATCGCAGAGCGGATTCCTGGCAGGGTGTGTTGCTGACTATTGCGAAAACTTTCCAGGATAAGGTAATAGGTTTTCACGTTGCCGTCCATCCGCTGCACCGCTTTTTCCACCTTCACTCCGGGCAGCGTTGGTAACGCAACCGTGGCCGCTTCAGGTTCTGCCGCAACCGCTAAAGGGCGCGAAGTGGGTTGTGCAGGCTTGATCCATTGGGCGAGGGTAGCCAACATCTGGTTTGGATCAAAGGGTTTTGCGATGTAATCATTCATTCCTGCTTCAAGGCACTGCTTAAATTCGCTCGCCATCACGTTGGCGGTCATGGCGATAATAGGCAACTCAGCAAACTTGGCAAGTTTGCGTATCTCACGAGCGGCGGTAAGCCCATCCATCACCGGCATCTGCATATCCATCAGCACCCCATCAAATTTTTCCTTCAATAGCTGCGCAATAGCCTCTTCCTCGTTTTCGGCGACGGCGACCGTCACACCGGCTTTTTCCAGCAATTCACGGGCGATCTGCTGATTGATTTCATTGTCTTCAACCAGCAACAAATAAGCACCACTGATTTTTGCCACCAGTTCATGGCGAAACAGCAAAGATGGCATAATCCTTTGCTGTTTGATTTCAGCACGCCCGAAAATTTCCATCACCGCCTCGAACAGCTCCGTTTGCTGAAAGGGCTTGGTCAAAATCCCGTCCACCACGGTACTTTCCAGTTGTTGCAGCCTTTCGCTCTGACCAAAGGGCGAGAACAGCAGAATCTTCGGCAGCTTGCTCAACCCTGCCATGGCGCGAATTTTCCGCGCCGTTTCGATGCCGTCCATCTCCGGCATTTTCCAGTCGATAACCAGCAACGGGTAAGATTTCCCCTGCTTGTCCGCCTGTACCATGACTTTAAGCGCCTCTGAACTACTGTCGGCCATCGCTACCTCGAAGGTGAAAGATTCCAGATGTTTTTTGAGAAGTTGGCGACAAGTCTGGTTGTCATCCACCACCAGCACGCGCATTCCGTAAAGCTCATCGTCCGGCTCGAAGTTCCTGGCCGAACGCTGAGCGGCTGTCTTTTTAAAACTGGAAGTGAAGTTGAAACGGGATCCCCTGCCCGGCAGGCTTTCTACCCGGATTTTCCCACCCATCAAGCTCACCAATTGTTTGCTGATGAACAATCCCAGCCCGGTACCGCCAAATCTGCGGGTGGTGGTGGCATCTGCCTGAGTAAATGCATGAAACAGTTTAGCGATCTGTTGCTGAGTCATGCCGATGCCAGTGTCGCGCACGGTAAAACACAGGACGACTTCATCCTCCGTTTCTTCCTCAATTTCAATTTGCACCACCACTTCACCTTTCTCTGTAAACTTGACCGCGTTGCCTACCAGGTTGATCAAAACCTGACCCAGGCGCAGCGGGTCGCCTATCAGGCGGGTGCGTACCTCCGGCGAAATCTCAAACAGAAACTCCAGCCCTTTTTCTTCGGCTCTGCTAGAAACGATCGTCGCCAGGTTGCCCAGCACCTCTTCCAGCTTGAACGGTATCTGTTCAACCTCCATCTTGCCGGCTTCGATTTTGGAAAATTCCAATATATCCTGAATGATGGAGAGCAGCGCCTTGGAAGAACCGTAGATTTTTTGCAGATAATCATTTTGCTTTTGCGTCAACTCAGTTTGCATGCACAAATGGCTCAAACCGATGATCGCGTTCAGCGGGGTGCGAATTTCGTGGCTGATGTTGGCGAGGAAATCGCTCTTGGCATGGTTGGCATCATCGGCGGCATCTTTGGCCTTTTGCAGTTCCTTTTCGGCGCGTTTACGTTCGGTAATGTCGCGGCTTAAACAAAACATGCATTTTTGTCCATCCAGTTCTACACCAGAAACATTCACTTCCACATCCACCAGCGACCCGTCCTTGCGCTGGTGCACGGTTTCAATAACCGCATGATTATATAAAAACCTCTTGGAATTTTCGCGAAACTCCTCAGCCGTCAACGTTGCGTCCAGTGTCAATACATTAAGCTGCAATACTTCCTCTTTGGTATAACCGAGATGCTGACAGAATGCCTCATTGGCTTCAATCACCTTACCCTGTTCATCCAGGATATGAATGCCTTCAGCGGTGCTCTGCATCAGCACCTGATTGCGATGAATCAAAGCAGTTGTTGCCAACTCGGCTTGTTTGCGTTTGCTAATGTCTTCTACAAAAATAATAATGCCGCCGATAGTACCTTCACCCTTGTACCAAGGCCGAACTTCCCATCGTAGCCACTGAATCGTTCCATCGATCCTGACCATACGGTCTTCTTCCTCATTCACTACTTCGCCGTTCATGCCTCGGCGGTGCACCTGCTTCCAGTGTTGCGGAAGCTCGGGGAATATTTCATAGTGAGCACGACCAATCAGCTCACAGTCCTTCAAAGAGTAATCCTCCCTCCAGCGTTGACTGACCGCAAGATAGTGCATTTCAAGGTCGAACATTGCCAGAGCGGCAGGTGCGTGTTCGATAAACAGTTGCAGGTGCGCTTTATTTTCTTTTAGTGCCGATTCAAGCAGTCTGCTCTCGGTAATATCCAGAAAGGTTGCAAATACCTGGACAGGCTTGTTTCCTTTAGCATCTTTAAGTGGCACCGCTGACACTCTGATCCAGCGAACTTGATTCAGCGTTGGATTAAATACCCCCATCACTACATTTTCCACAGACTTTCCCGAGTTTAAGGCCACCATTGCAGGATGCATCTCACCCGGAAAATCACTGCCATCTTCCTGCATACACCGCCAAACGGGATCATACGAAGTACGCCCCAGTATCTCGTCAAAGGTTAATCCTAAAATATCCTGTGCTTTTTGATTCGCTATCGTGATTTCGCCCTGTTCATTATGAAAAACCACCCCTTGCAAAATGTTCTCAAACATCAGACGGAACTGCTGTTCACTGTAGGCCAGGGCTAAGTCCATTTTAATTTTTTGAGCATTTTGGGCAATGCTAGTGACCGCATTACTGAGATCCGCAGCCAGTCCCTCCAAAAGCTCAACAACCGCATTATCAAAGGCATTGATTTCTGAACTGTAGACAGAGAACACCGCATAAGGCGCTTCCCCCTGCCTGATAGCGAAGGTTGCCGATGATCCCCAGTGGTAAGCTTTGCCAAAGGCGTGCCAGGGTTTTAAAGCCGAATTTGCCAGAAAATCCTGAGTAAGTTGGGTTCGTCCTTCCCGGTAGGATAGCCCAGTGGGTCCTTGCCCCTCTGGAATATCAGCCCGTGCAGAAATAAATACCTTGTCCAGATAATCGATACCTTCCCCGTAACGAGCCACCGGAAGTATCCGCAAATCAGTTTGGTTAGGTATGCCAACCCAAGCCATTTTCATCTGACCCAGTTCAACGGCTATTTTGCAAATTCCACTAAAAATCTCATTAATGTCATTGGTTTTTGAGAGAAGCCTGCCTCCCTGAATGACCGCTGCATATAGTTTTTGCAGACGAAACAATTTTGTCTGGGTGTTTTTTTCATCGCTAATGTCGAGCAGAACCCCGTTCCAAAGCACCGCCCCGTCGGCTTGCTTCTCAGGATTGGCTTGTCCCCTCACCCATTTGATCTTGCCGCTGGGTGTCCGGATTCGATGTTCATGACACCACGGGGTGAAGTCTTTGGTAGCCTGTACCACTGCCTGATGATGGGAAATCCTGTCCTCGTCAACGATGCAGTTGGTCAGGGTATGATGGTCTGCATAGACCGCTTCAGGCATACATTCATATAACTCAAGTATCCCATCGCTTAAATATAAAAACGTCCAGGAGCCATCAAGGTGAACCTTGAATCTATAGATGACAGCGGGTACCGCATGAACAATTTGAGAGACATCTTGTTTCATGTAAACCTCCAGAAGGTTGCCGAAGGAAAACTGGGCGTGAGTTCAGACCCAGTTATTTTACCTCAGTTATTCAGTCACTAACGAATTAACTTTCGTAAATATTCGGCTAACCCATAGACTCCCACGAAAAGCAAAATCACCAGAGCCAGCCTAGTGGTGAGGCATGAACGTATTATTTGCGACCGAAATTACCACCCTGCCCTTCGGGCACCCCTCCAGCGGAGGGGAATGGGTGATCCAAAAAATTTTTCGTAGCTTGAGAACGATGCGATCACACAACATTTTCTAAAAACTTAGCCTGGAGTGTAGGGTGCGTTTACGCACCATTTGCGATGCCTCATAAATTCTGGTGCGTAAACGCACCCTACGAAACCCCTTGGATGGGGTGGTTTATGGAACGGCTATGGGTTGGCCGAATATATATAAACTTTCGACTAAAAAATTACTGAGCGGCGCACCATACACGCCACAGTTGCCGGTATTCCAGTTCTACGGCGCGCACATAGGCGACTTGATCCCCTAACACCGACGCAGTATACAAAGTGCGCAATTGTTCACGCAACCGGGACAGCGCCTGCAGATCGCCCGCTTTTTGCACGGCAAGCGCCACATAAGCCTCCAGCGAAGGTGCGATCCAGTCCTCAAGACCCAGCACTGTCATCAGCGAAGCGGAGGTTCTGCCGGCGATGGTCGAACCCAGCAGCGCAATCATCGGCACCCCCATCATCAAACCTTCCAAAGCCGTCACCCCGCCGCCCTGTGGAAAAGGATCCAGCACCAGGTCGATCTCATTGTAGGTTTGCATCTGTACCTGCCAGGAGGTTTTCCCGAGCATCAGAATCCGCTCGGCTGCCACGCCCGCTTGAGTAAAATAACCGACAATCTTAGCCCGGGTAGCGGCATCTTCCAATTCCGCAGCCTTCAACATCAACCGGCTATTGGGTACCGCCAGCAAGATGGCTGCCCAACTGCGATAGACACGGTCAGAGATCTTGGCCAGTCGATTAAGTGAACCAAAGGTGACAAAGCCGTTCTGCAAGGCGGGTAGCGACTGTATGGGTGGAAAGGGTTGGTTAAAACTGGAACTTACCACGCAGGGCAGATAGCGGATCTGCTCGGTGAAATAGTGCTGTTCTTCTGGGGGCAACACCACTGGATCGGCAAAAAATACCTCCATGGCTCTCATCCCGGTGCCTGCGGCATAACCCCAGGCAGTAATCTGAATGGGTGCGGGCTTGCGCGCAAAAACCAGCAAGCGATGACCCGCAGAATGACCGGATAAATCCACCAGCAGGTCGATCCGGTCATCCAGAATCAATTGTGCAGCAACCTCATCCGGCAAGCCATAAATATTGCGCCACACACTCACGTTTTGTTTGAACAGTTCGGTCGTCTGGTCTCCGCGCCCCATGAAGTTGGCATAAGCGTAAACCTCAAAATTGGCGCGCTCATAATGCGTTAGCATGCCGCCGAAGGCTTTGGAAGCCGAATGTTCCCTGAAGTCGGCTGAAACATAGCCGATGCGTAAGCGGCGCTGCGGATCTGGAGTATTGGCATAGACACGATCCTGCCACAAAGCAGCGGCGTGTAAGGTGTCCCAGCGCTTACGTTCCTTTAGCAAACTGGCGGCATCCTTGTTCAGCATCAGATCCTGTGTAAAAAGCAGGGTACTATGCAGCAGCGCATTGCGGGGTGCAAGCTGCAACGCCGTATGGATACAGGCTTCGGCCTCTTCCAACCTGCCCATGTTGAGCAGGGTTATGCCCAGGTTGCTATGTGCCTCAACCAGTTCAGGCTTGAGTTGCAGCGCACGCCTGCAACTCATTTCAGCCTCGACCGGCCTGCCCAGTTCACGCAATATCGAACCCAGGTTATTGGATGCCTCGGCAAAAGCTGGCTTATATTGCAGCGCCCTGCGATAGGCGTCTTCTGCCTCAGCCAGACGATTCTGATCCTGAAGTGTGGCACCCAGATTATTGTGCGCCTCTGCATAAGCCGGACTGAGTTGCAAAGCCTGCCGGTAGCAAGCTTCTGCTTCCTCCAGTCGCCGGAGCTGGCGCAACAAATTACCCAGATTGTTATAGGCTTCGGCAAAAGCGGGTTTGAATTTTACAGCCTCCTTGAGACTGGCTTCCGCTTCTGCCAAACAGCCCATAGTCTGGTAGACCATACCCAGACTGTGGTGCGCCTCGGCAAAAGCCGGCGCCAGCAACAGCGCATTTCTGAAGCTGACTGCCGCTTCAGCTCGTCTACCCAGACTTTTTAGGGTATTGCCCAGGTTATGCTGTACGGATGCGTTGTCCGGGTTCAGCAGCAGCGCTCGCCGGTAGCTGGCTTCTGCCTCGGCATATTTGCCCAGTTCATGCAGCGTAACGCCCAGATTGCCGTGGGTTTCCGCGTTGTTCGGCCTGAGCGAAATCGCCCTTAGCAGACTTTGCTCAGCCTCGGCGGGTCTGCCCAACTGATTGAGTATCACACCCAGATTGCCATGGGCATCCGCATAAGTCGAATCCAGCTGCAGCGCATGCTGATAACACTGCATGGCCTCTTCCAGCCGCCCCAGACCCTGCCATACCGCACCCAGATTGTATTGCGCCTCCACGTCCTCCGGCGACAACTGTGCCGCTTTTTGCATCGGCAGCAGTGCCTCTGCGTCCTGCCCCAGTTGCTTGTACACCGCCCCCAACGCCTTCCAGCCAAACCCGTGCTGCGGAAAGCGTTGAGTCAATAACAGCGCACTGGCCTCAGCCTCTTTGAGACGCCCGGTGGAGAATAACGCAACCAGTGCCTCAATTTCTGAATGGCCAGGCTGTTGCTGTACCGGCGCAAACCGTGCGGCCAAGGCCTCGAACTCAGCACCCGCCAAACCATTCTCATGAGCCAATTCCAGCCGCTGCCGTGCCTCTGCAAGCCTTCCTGCGCGATGCAACGCAACCACCTGTTTTTGCAGCATTTCCAGATCGCAATTTTCCCGCTGGCTTGCACCCTGACACCATTCCTGCCATATTTCACGGTATTGTTGTTCGACAGCACGCGCATAAGCGGCCTGATCGCCCAGCACTGAGCGTTGATAAATGCCCCGCAAGTGCTGTCGTAATCGTGCCAAAGCGGGCAAATCCCCTGCCTTTTTTATCGCAAGGGTGACATATTCCGCCTCGGTCCGAGCAATCCAGTCAGTCAGACCGAGCGTCGTCATCATCGAGGCAGAAGTTCTGCCGGCGATAGTCGCGCCACACAACGCAAGCATCGGCACGCCCATCATCAACCCTTCCAGCGCCGTCACCCCGCCCCCCTGCGGAAACGGATCGAGCACCAGATCTATCTGCTGGTAGGTTGCTACATGGGTATGCCAGTCAGTTTTTCCCAGCATGACGATCCGCTCGGCCGCCACACCGTAGACTGTAAAATGTGCCGCTACCTGCGCCCGGGTTTCGGCATCATTCAGTTCTGCCGATTTCAGCAGCAACCGGCTATGCGGGATAGCCCGCAATAGCTCAGACCAAACACGATAACTACTGTCTGAAAACTTCACCAGACGGTTGAGCGAACCAAAAGTAATCATCCTGTTGCTCAGGGCTGGCAGCGCATTCACCTCAGGGAACGGCTCGCCAAACCAGGAACCAAGGATGCAAGGCAGATAGCGGACTTGCTCGGTGAAATATTTTTTATCCTGTTCAGGCAACACCAGCGCATCGGCAAAAAAAATGTCCATGGCCTGCATGCCGGTGCCGGCCGCATAACCCCAGGCGCTAATCTGGATCGGCGCTGGCTTTCTCGCAAACACCAGCAAGCGGTTACCCGCAGAATGCCCGGATAAATCGACCAGTATATCGATCTGATCTTCCCGAATCAGCTCTGCAACCGCTTCATCCGACCAACCATGGATATTGCGCCAGCCACTGACCTGTTGCCTGAATATCCCGGTAAACCGATCCCCCTCGCCCTTGCCGTTATCATAGGCAATCACCTGAAAATTTGACCGATCATAATGGGTCAGCATCCCGCCAAAAGCCTTGGGCGCAGAATGTTCCCTGAAGTCACCGGAAACATAGCCGATACGCAGACGGCGCAAAGGATCCACAATATTGCTGTACGGAAGATACTGCTGCAAGTGCGCCGCATGTGCTGCATCCCAGCGCTGACGTTCTGCATACAAAGCGCTGGCATCCCGATTTTCCATCAGATCCATGGCAAAAATCAGGTTGCTATGCGCGACAACAAAATCCGGCGCAATTTGCAGTGCCTTGCGATAACAATCCTCTGCCTCAGCCAACCGACCCAGCCGCTCGACGGTAAAACCCAGGTTGCAATAGGCTTCGGCATAGTCAGGCTTGCTTTGCAGCGCCTGTCTATAACGGGCTTCCGCCTCGTGGAAACGGCCAGTTTCACGCAGGGTATTGGCCAGATTGAAAGCGGCAAGCGCATAATCCGGCTGAAGCTCAAGCGCTTGCAGGTAACGGGCACACGCCTCAGCCGGTCGTTCCAGTTCCTTGAGGGTATTGGCCAGATTGTAATGCAGCACCGCATCCTGTGGCTTGATCAGCAGCGCACAGTTCAGGCTTTGTGCAGCCGCTGCATAATCACCCTGCTCATGCAGTAGCAAACCCAGATTGCTATAGGCCTGGTAATAGTCCGGTCGAAGGTGCAGCGCCTGCTCAAAAAATTGCTGCGCCTCCGGGATACGACCCGCTGCCTTGAGGGTATTACCCAGATTGAAGGCAATCTCCGCATGCTCGGGTCGCAATGCCAGTGCCTGGTGCAGACTTATTTCGGCTTGCTCCAACTGCCCCAAGGCCAGCGAAACAATGCCCAGGTTAAGGTGTGCTTCGGCATAGTCAGGTTGGTAAAGCAGTGCCGAATGGTAACTGGCGCTGGCCTCATTCAGTCGACCCATCCCCTGAAGCAGAGTGCCCAGATTATAATGCGCTTCGGCAAAATCCGCTTTGCAGCGCAGCGCCTGCCGGTAACTGGCCTCTGCCTGCCCGGACAAGCCCTGGCTTTGCAGTGCGCTGCCCAGATTGTAATGCGCCTCGGCATAAGCCGGGTTGAGCTGCAAGGCCTGCCGGTAAGCCGCGCTAGCCTCTTCCTGCCGGTTCAGTTCCTGAAAAATAACCCCGAGATTAAAATACGCGGCGGCAGAGTCAGGTGACAGCGCCAATGCTTTTTGTATCGCACCCAGCGCCTGCTCACTACGCCCTAGCTGTTTCAGCGCCATGCCTGACAGCATCCAGCCTGCCCAGTAATCTGGGAATTGTTCTGTCATCGACGCTGCCTGCGTCAACACGACTGCATAGTCCCCACTATCAAACAACGCGAGTAGCGGATCTATCGGCGGAGTCTGTGCTTCAGGCTGAAATGCTTGCAAGACCGACGTTTCTGTTGCAGCGGCTATGCGCAAAGCCAAGGCTTCTACCTCAACCCCCTCCAACCCCTGTTGCCGGGCAAATTCCAGCATCTGATGTGCATCTGCGAGCTGACCTGCCTGTAGTAGCGCCTCAAGGTAACTCAGCCAGTATTGCCGGCAAGCGGGGTCAGCCTCTAAGGCTGCGATAAAATAAGGCAATGCCGCTGCGGGTTGTGCTGATTGCAAGGTCAACATCCCCAGATTGTAATTGGCTTCAGGATGCCCGGGCGTCGCGACAAGTACCGCCTGATAAAGGCTTTCTGCTTCCTGTAACTTGCCTGCTCTGTGCAGCGTGATGGCTTGCTCGATGGTCACTTTACACACCACTCCCGCCACAACTGGCGATATTCTCGTTCTGCAGCCTGCGCATAAGCGGTTCTATCACCGATCACCGAGCTACTGAGCCTGTCTCGCAGTTGGAGTCGCAGTTCAACCAACGATGCAAGCATTGCGGCCTTTTGTACGGCAAGTGCCACATAAGCCTGCGGCGATTCGCTAACCCAGTCTTGCAGACCCAGCGTAGTCATGATGGACGCCGAAGCCCTGCCGATGATGGCTGGCGGGAGCATGGTGATGGCCGGCACACCCATCATCAATCCTTCCAGGGTAGTCACGCCGCCGCCATGCGGAAAGGTATCCAGTGCAATATCGATCTGATTGAACGTCTGCATTTGCACCTGCCAGGAAGTTTTGCCCTGCATGATGATCCGCTCTGCGGCAACGCCTGCCTGAGTAAAATGCGCAACAACCCGCTCCCGGATCAGCGGATCATCCAGTTCCAGCGCTTTAATCAGCAGCCGACTTTGGGGAACGGCGAGCAATATTTCTGCCCAGGCCTGATAAGTAATGGTCGAAATTTTCACCAGGCGATTCAGCGAACCGAAGGTGACAATCCCGTCCGATAATGCCGGAAGGGCATTTACCTCAGGAAACTGTTCGCTAAAAAAGAATGCCACGATACAGGGTAGATAGCGGATTTTTTCGATAAAATATTTTTTGTCTTGCGGCGGCACCACCACTTGATCAGCAAAAAATACATCCATCGCCCGCATCCCGGTGCCAGCCGCATAGCCCCAGGCGGTAATCTGGATCGGCGCCGGTTTCCTGGCAAAAGCCAGCAGCCGGTTACCGGCAGAATGTCCGGATAAATCGACCAGAATATCGATACGGTCTTCCCTGATCTGCTTGGCCAGCGCCTCATCCGACAGCTTGAATATATTTCGCCACACCGTCACCTTTTGCTTGAACAGCTCGGTATAGCCGTCTCCCCTGCCCTTCAAATTGGCATAGGCATAGACATCATAATTTGCGCGATCAAAATGGGTCAGCATACAGCCAAAAATTTTGGCAGCAGAATGCCCCCGGAAATCGGCTGAAACATAACCGATGCGCAAGCGACGTTCCGGCTGGCGAAGATTTTCGTAGGGCAGATTTTGCAGTAGCGGCGCTGCATGCAACGCATCCCAGCGTTTTCGTTCCTCCAGCAAAGGGGTTGCATCACTACTGACCTGCAGATCCAGAATGAAGATCAGATTGCTATGAGCGACCGGAAAATCCGGCTTGAGTTGTAACGCCTTGCGATAGCAGACCAACGCCTCTTCCAGTTGATCCTGGTTCTTGAGTATGTTGCCCAAATTGCATAAAGCATCCGCATAATCCGGAGCAATTTGCAACGCCTGACGGTAACAGGCTTCGGCTTCGCTCAGACGATGTAATTCATTGAGTACCGCGCCGAGATTGTAATACGCCTGAGCGTAAGCCGGTTTTAATTGCAGTGCGCGGCGATAACTGGCTTCTGCTTCACTATGGCGACCTAATTCATGCAGGGCAATCCCCAGGTTGTAATGGGTATCGGCATAATCGTCTTTTAATAGCAACGAGCGCCGGTAACAAGCTTCTGCCTCTGTCAGACGACCCAGCCCGCAAAGGGTCGCACCCAGATTATTACAGGCCTCGGCATAATCTGGCTTGAGCTGCAATGCACGAGCATAACTTGCTTCCGCCTCGGTAGCCCGGTCTTGCTCCTGAAGGGTGACGCCCAAAAAATTGTGGGCAATCGCATAGTCTGGCTTGAGCATAAGCGCTTGCCTTAAACTGGCTTCCGCTTCACTCAATCTACCCAGGCTCTTCAGGGTGACGCCAAGATTACAGCAAGCTTCGGCAAAATCCGGCTTGATTTGCAGTGCCTGGTGATAACTGTCCAGTGCCTCGGCCGGTTTTCCCAGCTCTTTAAGGGTATTCGCCAGATTGTAGTGCGCTTCGGCGCTCTGCGTGTTGAGCCGCAATATTTTACGATAACATTCTTCTGCTGCTACACCTCTGCCCAACGCCTTGAGCAACTTGCCCAGATTGTAATGCGCATCCGCATAATCCTCATCGAGCAGCAGCGCCTGCCGGTAGCTGGCCTCTGCCTCCAGCAGCAACCCCAACTCCTTCTGCGTATTGCCCAGATTATTATGCGCCTGGGCGTTGTTCGGGTTATACCGCAGTGCCTGTTTGAAACTGGCTTCCGCCTCGTTCAGCCTGCCCAGTTCATGCAGCGTCACGCCTAGATTGCTATGAGTCTGCGGATTGTCCGGCACAATACGCAGCGCGTTCCTGAAACTGGCTTCGGCTTCAGTCAGTCGGCCTGAATCCTGACATAAGACACCCAGGTTGCAATAGGCATCGGCGTAATCCGGGTTGATACGCAGCGCCTTGCGGTAACTGGCTTCGGCTTCTTCCAGCCTTCCCAGTCCCTGCAAGGTGGCACCCAGATTATATTGCGCCTCCACATCGCCGGGCGACAAGCCCGCCGCATTTTGCATCGGCAATAACGCCTCTGCATCCCGTCCCAGTTGTTTGTACACCGCCCCCAGCGCTTTCCAGCCAAATTCATGCGCAGGAAATCGCACCGTTAACGCCTGCGCCTGATTTTCGGCTTCAGCCAGGCGTCCTGCGGCAAATAGCGCCACCAGTCCTTCTATCTCGAAAGGCTCTGGTTTATCACGGGTCGGTGACAGCAAGCTGTCCAGTGCTTCCACTTCGGCACCATCCAGACCCTGTTGTCTGGCAAAAGCCAGCATCTGCCGCGCCTCCGCAATTTGCCCGGTCTGATTCAAAGCCTCGATATAACCCAACCAGTATTGCCGGCAAGCCGGATCGGCCTCCAACGCATTCATGAAATAAGGCAACGCCTGTAACGGCTCAGGGGAATGCAGCGTCAGAATCCCCAGATTGTAATTAGCCTCTGGATGTCCGGGTAAAGCCAGTAACACGGCTTGATAGATTTTCTCAGCTTCCTGCAAGTCGCCTGCCCTGTGTAACACTACAGCCTGCTGGAACAACTGTTCCGCATCCGGTTGATTCACCGCACACCAGTTTTGCCAGAGCAATCGATATTGCTGTTCAACCGCTTGTACATAGGCGACAGGATTGCCAATCACCGAGGCACTGAAGCTGGCGCGCAATTGCTGCCTGAGCTGCGCCAGAACCTGCAAATTCCCCGCTTTCTGCACGGCAAGCGCTACATATTCCTTGAGGGTAGGCGCGACCCAGTCTTGCAAACCCAGCACACTCATGATCGAGGCAGTAGTCCTTCCGGCGATATTTGACCCGTAACCGGCTAGCACCGGAACCCCCATCATCAGGGCTTCCAACGTGGTTACGCCGCCGCTTTGCGGAAAGGTATCCAGCGCGATGTCAACCTGATGGTAGGCTTGCATATGCAACAGCCAGGAGGTTCCGCCCAGCAATATGATCCGTTCGGCGGCGACACCGGCACGGGTAAAGTGCAACAGCAAACGGGCACGAGTTGCTGCATCGTTTAATTCTGAAGTCTTCAACAGCAACCGGCTCTGCGGAACCGCCAGCAAAATCTCAGCCCAGATGCGATAACTGATATCGCTACCCTTGGCCAGACGATTGAAACAGCCAAAGGTGAGGGTTCCCTCAGCCAGGGCAGGCAATTGATTCACCTCGGGGAAGGAATCAATAAAGAAACTGCCGATGATACAGGGCAGATAGACGACTTGTTCCGTAAAATAGGGCGTTTCCTGCGGGGGAAGCACCCTCCGGTCGGCAAAAAAAACGTCCATTGCCTGCATCCCGGTACCACTGGCATAGCCCCAGGCACTGATTTGTATAGGCGCGGGCTTTCTGGCAAACACCAGCAAGCGGTTGCCCGCCGAGTGTCCTGACAAATCGACCAATATATCGATCTGATCTTCGCGGATCAGTTGTGCAACCGCGTCATCCGGCAAGCCAAGGATATTGCGCCAGTGATCGACATTTTCTTTGAATATCGCGGTAAAGCGGTCTCCCTTGAATTTGAAATTTGAATAGACATACACCTCAAAATTTGCCCGGTCATAACGGGTCAGCATACTGCCAAAAGCCTTGGGGGCTGAATGCTCTTTCAAGTCGGCTGAAACATAACCGATACGCAGGCGGCGCTCCGCTTCCGGCGCATTAAGAAACACGCCTAGCGACTTGATCTCCCTCGCACGCTTGCGGGAGAGACCCCAGTCGAAATTTTCGACCGAATTGTGCCCTATGAACCATACCGTAGGGTGCGCTTGCGCACCATTAACCGTTGGTGCGCAAGCG
>CAIRBC010000184.1 GCA_903876685.1 uncultured Nitrosomonadales bacterium
AAGTGTCAACCACTTTGGGACTGAAATGAAGGATGCCCGCTTTTCCTATAAATGTACGGTGAACAAACGTATCACGGATGTAATGAAATGGAATCCGGGGTCTCGAGAAGTCAAAAAGGAGCCAGGGTCGAATTATTTTCAATTGCAACCAAGCCACCTTTTGATTATGCTGAAAATTAAATCGAGCTTGACTCCTTAAAGCCAGAACTGCGGTTTTTCGCCAGTCACAGCTTCTCGGCAAGTGGGCGGAATTCATTTATGTTAATCAGTAGCCAGCTTCTTTCTGATGCCTGAATGCCAAGACATATATCAAATCGTCAGCTGCTTCATGGTGGTATAGAGCTACATAGCCGGAATCCCCGAAGGCAATCACCAGTTCGCGCAGCTCTGGCATTTCAGGTAACGGCCGGCCAACGTCGGGGACTGTTTCCAGTAGAAGAAATTGCCGCTCGATCGCCTGACCAGCCCGCTTGGCTGCTTTCGTGGCCTTGACGGCCAAGAACTGCCGGCATCGCTCCAAGCCTGCCGCAGCGACTTCGGTGACAATTACTTGTGGCACACAGGCACCGTATTTTCGTCTGCTGTTCCCCATGAATTCAGCCATGTGCGAACTTCTTGGCCGGTCAGGTGCTGGCCGGTTTCCTGATAGGTCGCCCAAGATGCCAAGGCTTCCTGCTTGAAGTTATCGCGTGCTTCTTCGCGCTCGACGTATTGCTGGATGGCTTCGAGCATGATCCAGTGAGCCGAGCGGCGGCGCTGATTAGCGAGGTGCTGAACTCGACTTTTGAGCGTGTCTTCGATCTTGAGCGACGTTGCCATAGTGAACCTCTCTTATCACATAGTAATACCATGTAATAATATAGCCTGCCGCCTTTGTTCGTCAAACGAAAAAGCAAAAAACGGGGTCAGGTCTAGCAAAGTAGCAAAATTTATCTTATCTGACCCAATTGATTTGCTAAACCGGAAACTGCAACAACATTTTCGCCTAATTCAAGATCAATGAATTAGCCGAATCTTGACAAACTCCGTTTAGCCTTCTATTAATCCACTTCGTAGTGCGATGAGGGTCATTTCGGCTGCATTTTGTACCTTGAGTTTCTGCTTGATGTGATACAAATGGGTGCCTACGGTACTCGGGCTTACATGAAAAGCCTCTGCCACTTCGTTTACCGAACGTCCTCTTGCCAATTGCAGAAATACCAGAAGTTCCTTGTCGGTCAGCACGTCGGCGGGGGTATTGCTGCCGCTAAGTTGTGCCAGTGCCACCGCTTGCGCCAGTTCCGGGTCTATATAGCGCAGTCCCTGGCTGACCTGATGTACTGCCGTGATCAGCGCTTCGGGTTGGCAGCGCTTGGACAAATATCCCAGCGCTCCTGCCTTGAGTGCTCGTATCGGGATCACTGCATCATGGTGTGCCGAGAGCATTAACACGCGCGCCGCCGGATGCAGCGCCAGCAAATGCAGTAGTGCCGCCAAGCCGCCCATGCCGGGCATGGAAATATCCATTACCACCACCTGTGACTCTGCATAACAGCGCAGCATCATTTCGCCACAATCGGCTTCGAGCACCTTGCTGGCGCCAGCGCCCTCCAGCAATAAACGAAAGCCCATGCGCACCATCGCATGGTCGTCAACCAGTAAAATCGAGGTCTGGTCCAATAGCATTTTCAGCATGGCAGGCGGATCTGTATGCAGACTCCGCCCTCTTTAGCACAGGAGATGAACAGTTCGCCCTGCTTCGCGGCGACTCTTTCGCGCATACCGGTCAGTCCGTAGCCTTCCTTGAAGCCCGGCTTTAGCCCGCGACCATTGTCTGCAAGCGTCAATTCAAGGTAGTCTGCTTGATAACGCAGGGATAAATTAACCCGGGTGGCAGTCGCATGGCGCACTACATTGGTCAATCCTTCCTGAATAATGCGCAGTACCACCTGTGCCAGTGCATCGCTTGTTTGTATGGTTTCGTCAGCCAATTCCACCTGCAACGAAATATCTGGATAGCGTAGACGCCAATGTTCTATATAACGCTCCAGAGTCTGATTCAGGCGGGTGGATTCCAGCGGACGCAGTCGTTGCAGGATGCGGCGTATTCCCTCCTGAATCTGATCAGTCACCGAGATAATGTTTTTTGCATGGCCTTGCAGGTCTGGCTGTACCGTGCTGCGCTGTACGATGGCACCGGCCAGTGCACGAACCGCGGTAATGCCCTGTGCCAGTTCATCGTGCAACTCTTGTGCAATGCTTCGACGCTCAGCTTCGAGACGTGTTTGTATAAGGCGGGATAATTCGCGTTCGCTGTCAAGGCGGACGTTGTCATTGACAGCGTCGTTCAGTCTGTCCACCATGCCGTTGAAGGCAAAGGCAAGACGATTCAATTCGCGGGTCGAATAAATGGGCAGACGGATGTCGAAACGACCCTGACCGGTCGATTGCAATGCCGCCTCGATTTTGTCGAGCGGATAGAATAGCCGGTTCAGCGCGTAGCGGGTCGCAATAAACAACAATATCAGCAGCGCACAGCACCAGGCAGTCATTACAATCAGGTTGTCCCAGGCATCGATGCTGGCACGTGAAGCATCAGGCGTGATGATCAGCGTCAGGCTACCCGCTCCGATACGCTGTGCTGCAAAAGAAGGTTCGGCAAGCTGCGCAAACCACACGGGTGAGTTTCTGCCTGCCTTGTAGGTCGGTTTAGGCGAAATATAGATTTGCCTGCCCGTGGCATCAAGCACTTCAAGCGCATTGGCCCGGATACGTCCGGCTGCTTTGACTGTGGCCAGCAGGCGATCATTCGCAGCAGGGGAGGTAGCGCTACGGGCTTCGTTCACCAGTACCTCCAGCCATTGCTCACAGACACGGGTGGCTGCGGTTACTTCTTCGATAATACTGTTTCTAGTGCTGGTGAGCCACAGCCCGCCCAACACCAGCATCATGCAGGCCACCACTGCGGTTAACAGCAGACTGATACGGGTGTGCAGGCTCAAGGCCGTCAAGTAACTAGGCCAGTAGACGGGTACGCAGCCTGTCCAGCAGGCGCAACGGTAGCAATGCGCGAAAATCCAGCGGAGGCAATTCCATGGCATCCAGGGTATTTTTCGCCAGCAGACCCAGTTCGGTATCGCCTTCCATTACCAGACGGCGACTGAAAAACAGGGTGTCGGGATCTTCTTTGCGTAGCGCCAGCAGAATAAAGTCTTGAGCGCTGGCGCTGATGGTCAGATCGATCAGCGCAGGAACCCGCGTGGCGACCAAACCATTCGGACTCAGGGTGAAATGTAAATTCAGCCCTGCATCGGTCACGCGTATGCAGACTTGTTTGCCATGCAGTGGTTGCCAGTCTTCACTACTCAGCTTGTCACCCAGTGCCAGATTGACCGCGCGGGTAAATAGCAGCGAATGAGGGTAACGCGGCAACATTGCGATGAAATTGCCCAAGGGCTGTGGAATCAATAGTTTTCTCATTTGCTCTCTCATGTACGGATAAAATCCAGACCTGGTTTGTCATGCCAGTAACCATTACAAGATGCCGAGGGCATCAAGGGTTCGATCTTGGTAAGTGCTTGCTCAGGGGTTAGTTGCTGCTCCAGCGCTGCACGGAACAGCTGTAAAATTTCCAGGGTATGTTGCGATTGCGGGCTGATCCGCAGCACCTCGACTCCGGCGCTGCGCAGACTGGCTAGTTCGCCGATCAGGTTATGTACCAGCGCGGACTGGGTCTGAATGCCGTTCAGGGTCAGAAAAGGTTGTCCCTCACGGGTATTCAGCAGTAGTCCATCCGCATGATCCATGCATTTGAACTGGCAATCGTCCTTCTGCAAATTGTGGTGGCGCGCGGTGAAACATCGCGCCGAAAAGGCCAGCGGCAGCCGTCCATAGGCAAAAGCTTCTGTTTCAGGTTTAGACTGACGGTTTTGTAGAAGCGAGATCAGCGCCGTCCGTGACATCTCAACCGGCATCACCCAGCGCGTAGCGCCCAAGCCGGCAAGCAAATCCAGGGTTTGCGGGTTATAAATATTCAGGGTGGAACCTGCCACGAACGGTACTTTGCTGGCTAACAGTCGCACCGCACCCATGTCATTGGCTTCGACGCGAAAATGGCCATTTTCGGTAATTTTATGCAGGGTTCGGATATCATTTTCAGATTCGATCAGGGTCTGCGTGCTGAGCACGACTTCCTTGCCTGCGGCTACCAGTTGCTGTGCGATATCCAGATAGTCCTGCAGGCGCAACAGATGGCGACGTTGACATACCGTTTCACCCAGATAGACGATGTCTACGGGAGCGCTTGCTATCTGTGCATAAAATGCATGCATCTCCTCGCTATTCCAGTAATAGAGAACCGGTCCCAGAGCTAATTTCATGACAGGTTCCTTATTTCCACGGGCGATAATAGGCGCCCAGTGTCTGTTGTTGTCCCTCGGATATCTTGCCCAGTTCCGCCATCCAGGCCGGTTTGACGGTGTAGGCAGCTGCATCGCGCCAGCAACTGTCTATGGCCTGCCGCCAGACACGGGCAACTTGTTCTACATAGGCCGGACCGCGTTGACGCCCTTCGATCTTGATCGCCTTGATTCCCATGCGCAGCAATTCAGGTAACAGCTCCAGAGTATTCAGGCTGGTGGGTTCTTCGATCGCATAATAAGTTTCTCCCTCCACGTCGAAGCGACCCTTGCATAGTGTTGGATATCCGGCATTTTCCTGAGGCGCGTAGCGGTCAATCAAGATACCGTTCAGCCGCGACTCCAGTCCGTTAGCTGTTTCCTGCCAGCGCACCGCCTTGGGTGGCGAACAAACGCCGCGGGTATTTGGTGAATCTCCGGTAGCATAGGAGGACAAGGCGCAACGCCCCTCGACCATCACGCACAGCCCGCCAAAGCCGAACAGCTCGATTTCGACCCGGGTATTTGCCATTAACTGCTCGACCTGTGCCAGGGCAAGCACCCGTGGCACCACGGCGCGCTGTATGCCGAACATCTCCTGGTAGAAATTGATCGCCTCGTAATTAGTGGCAGAGCCTTGTACCGATAGATGCAGGCGTAACTCGGGATGAGTCTTGACGGCATATTGCATCAAGCCGGGATCAGCCAAAATTACCGCGTTGATGCCCAGTTCGGCGGCATGGTCGATAGCCTTAGTCCAGCGTTGCCAACCGTCGGTTTGCGGATAGGTATTTAGCGCCAACAATACTTTTTTGCCACGCGCATGGGCATAGCGAACCCCTTCTTTGGCGTTTTCGTAACTGAAGTTCAGGCCGGTGAAATTGCGCGCATTGGTGTCATCACGAAAACCCATATACACGGCATCCGCACCGTTATCTACCGCCACTTTCAATGATGGCAGACTGCCTGCCGGGCACACCAGTTCAATCTTGTCAGGCTGCATCCAGAATTTCCTCTCTAATTGTTCCGGCCAGATATCCCTGGCGGGTTCCACGCCTCAGCAGTTCTAGTTCAATGCCATTGAGCACGTTCCATTTCTGTGAGCACCATTCAGGCGCCAGCAATATATCTTTTGCCGCCGTTCCGGTCAAACGATGGAACACAATCGCTTCAGGGGTACGTTCAATCAGGTCGCAGGCGTGACGGATATATTCACTCAAGCTCAGCGGTTGATATTCCCCGCGCCGCCATTGGCTGGCCAGTAGCGTATGCTTGACCACATGCAGCGGGTGTAACTTGAGTCCGTCGGTGCCGATGTCCAGCACTCTGTCCAGAGTCGTATGATAATGGCTATCGTTTTCACCAGGTAGGCCGAGTATCAGATGGGTGCAGAGCGGAAGGCCGCGCGCCCGCGCCTTGAGCGCCACTTCCTGATATTCCTTCAGGCCGTGACCGCGATTGACCCGGCGCAAAGTATCATCGAAAGCGGATTGCAAGCCCAGTTCCAGCCAGATGATCAACCCCTCATCACGATATTTAGCAAGCAGATCCAGCACCGCCTCAGAGACACAATCGGGTCGCGTGCCTATCGAAAGCCCGACTATATCCTGCTGTTGCATGGCACTGCGGTACAGTCTGTCCAGTTCTGTTACATCCGCATAAGTATTAGTATAAGCCTGAAAATAAGCCAGATATTTTTTTGCCCGGGTACGTTTCAGGATGGCGCACCGCCCGCTGGCCAGTTGCGATTCCAGACTCCTGGGTTCGCGCCCGTTGGGATTGAAAGAGCTGTTATTGCAGAAAGTGCAACCACCGATCCCCTTGACACCATCCCGGTTCGGGCAGGTGAAGCCCGCGTCGAGCGCAATTTTGTGGATACGTTCGCCATGCTGTTTTAGCAGGAATTGGCCGAAGGTGTGAAGATGATCAGAGAGTGCCATGATTTATCGGCGAAAGATTAGCACGTCCGGACATCTTGTTCAACCATACCGGCTTCAATGGGTTGGTGCGCACTATTTGCGCCAGAAATGTGGCGTAAACAGGATCAGCACGGTAAATACTTCCAGACGACCCACCAGCATCGCAAAGGTGCAGATCCAGATTTGAAAAGGACTCAGCACCCCAAAGTTGCTGGCTGGTCCTACGGCACCCAGGCCGGGTCCGGCATTATTGATGCAGGCAATGATGGCAGTGAAGGCGGTAATGAAATCC
Organism: uncultured Nitrosomonadales bacterium; assembly: GCA_903876685.1. GTDB lineage: Bacteria > Pseudomonadota > Gammaproteobacteria > Burkholderiales > Gallionellaceae > Gallionella. Next base: position 6,588 of record CAIRBC010000184.1, read on the forward strand.
AGCCCACTGATCAACAGGGCAAATATCAGGGTGGCAGCGCTCATGAAATACAGGAAAATGAATCCGAGCACTGCAAATACCACACTGTTCGGGATCACATTGCCGCCGATTTTCATGGGATTGATGGCGTTGGGATGTAATAGTTTGACAAATTCCCGACCTGCCTGTCTGAACAGTATCAGGGTGCGTATCATCTTGATTCCGCCGCCGGTGGAGCCTGAACTGGCTGAAATACATCCCAGAAACAACATCCACAGCGGAGCAAATATCGGCCACTGATTAAAATCCACGCTGCTGAAACCACAGTCTGTCGCCAGCGAAACCAGATTAAAGCTGGCATGACGCAAGGCGGTCAGAAAATTCGGGTATACGCCTTGCAACCATAAAAACAAGGAGATACCTGCGCAACTTAGTAATATCAGCCCCAGCGTGGCCATTGCTTCGGCATCGTGCAGATATATTTTGAGACTTTTCCCCCGTAAGGCCAGAAAATGAGTAGAAAAATTCATTGCTGCGATCAGCATGAAGAAAATCAGGACTCCTTCTATCTCAGGAGAATTGAAGTAACCTACATTGGCATCGTGCGTGGAAAAACCACCCAGCCCCATCACGGCAAAGGCATGGCAAATGGCATCCAGCCAGTTCATGCCTGCCCCTTTGAGTGCACTGATACAGATCAGGGTGATCATGAAATAGACGAACCAGAGGTTCCTTGCTGTCTCTGCGATGCGCGGCGTCAAAGCCGCATCTTTCATGGGGCCTGGTGTTTCCGCCTTGAACAGTTGTCGGCCACCCACGCCCAACAGTGGCAGCACCGCCACCGCCAGCACAATAATTCCCAGGCCGCCCAACCAGTTCAGCTCGTGTCGCCAGATATTGATGGCGGGAGGAAGCGAATCCAGCCCGGTCAAGACGGTGGCACCGCTAGTGGTCAGGCCTGACATGGTCTCGAAATAGGCCTCGGTGAAACTAAGCCCGGGGATCGACAACAACAGCGGAATGGTGGCAAAGGCAGGCATGGTAGTCCACATCGTCACCACCAGCAGATAACCATGACGTATCGACAGTTCGCTCTTGTGCCGACGCGTCAGCAACCACATCATGATACCGGCAGCCGCAGTCCAGACCATTGCCAGCAGGAAATCCAGCGACATGGATTGATCCTCGTAAATCACCGAGGTGAGTAAAGGCATGACATAGGCGATACTGAATACGACCAGCAGCAGTCCCAAGGCATGAAAAACGGTTAGTGCGCGCCCCATCAGAAAAATCCAAGTTTAACCTGAAAAAGTTTTTCGACATTTTTCACGTTTTTCTTTTCAATAATGAAGACGATGACATGATCTTCAGCTTCGATGATCACCTCGCGATGCCCCATCAGCACTTGCTCGCCACGCAATATCGCACCGATGGTCGCGCCCTTGGGCAGAGGGATTTCATCGATGCGTCGTCCGACCACCCGCGAGGACTGACGGTCACCATGTGCGACCAGTTCAAGCGCTTCAGCCGCGCCGCGCCTTAAGGAATGCACCACCGTTACATCGCCCTGGCGCACAAAAGCCAGCAGCGAACCAATGGTGGCTTGAGCAGGAGACAACGCAACATCAATTTTGCCTCCTTGCATCAGGCTGACATAAGCGCTCCGATTAATCAACGAGATGACTTTGCGCGCACCGCCTTGCTTGGCAAGCAACGAAGACAAGATATTGTTTTCGTCGTCATTGGTCAGTGCGCAAAACACATCGACTTCGCCGACATTTTCTTGTTGCATCAGATTTTCATCGGTGCCATCGCCGTGCAATACCAGGGTTTTCGACAGTTCACCAGCCAGTCTTTCGCAGGGCTTTTTGTCACATTCGATCAATTTTACCTGGTAATCGTGCTCCAACGCTCGAGCCAGGCGGCTGCCGATATTGCCACCGCCGACGATCATCACGCGCTTGACGGGTTTATCCATGCGGCGCATTTCCTTTAATACGCTGCGAATATTTTGGGTGGCGGCAATGAAGAAAATTTCGTCACCATCCTCGATCACGGTACTGCCCTCCGGGATCAACGACCGGTCTTTGCGATAGATGGCCGCGACACGCGCATCCACCTGCGGCATATGCGAATGTAAAAATTTCAGCGGTTTACCTACCAGCGGGCCGCCTTCGAAGGCACGCACGGCGACCAGTGAAATTTTACCCCCGGCAAATTCAAGTACCTGCAGTGCTTCAGGAAATTCGATCAGTTTAACGACATATTGGGTCAATATTTGCTCTGGACAGATGGAAAAGTCCACGCAAAAATTTTCCTTGCTGAATACTTCCGGTCTATCCAGATAATCGGGTGATCTTATTCTGGCAATACGCACCGGGGTGTTGTACAGGCTTTGGGCAAGCTTGCAGGCCACCAGATTCACCTCGTCGCTTTGCGTAACCGCAAGCAGCATATCGGTATCGGCGATGCCAGCCTGTTCCAGCGTTAAAGGACGGGAAGCGCTGCCGGTCAGGGTGCGCAAATCCAACCTGTCCTGCAACAAACGCAGTTTGTCGGGGTCGCTGTCTACCACCGTGATGTCGTTGGCTTCGCTAACCAGGCTTTCGGCGACCGTGGAGCCGACCTGTCCTGCACCGAGTATCAATATCTTCATGATGATTCCATTATCGAGCGAATTAGGCAGTATTCAAGCGAATCCAATGCTTCCATTCTTCAAATAACTGGCTATCGCTGGCGGCAATGACCGAGCGTTGCCAGATATTCCCCTGTGCAAAATCGTCGCTTTCGATGCAACAGGCATAGCCGTGAGATTCGCCCAGGATCAGCGTACCAGCCGCATAATCCCAAAGCTTTTGGCCTCCATGCAAATACACATCATAACGTCCGGTTGCGGTATAGCACCAGTCGAGCGCGCTTGCGCCGAAATTGCGCTGTGAAAAATAGGGCGGGTTACTCGCCAGTTGCCCAACTAGCGCGGGATTAAGGCGCTTCATATCGATATTGGCCAGTGCCAGATTCAACGATGTTACCGTTTCACGCTTAACTAGTTGTACTCCGTTTAAAAAAGCACCTTTTCCGGTTTCGGCAGCGAAAACTTCATCATTGACCGGGTCATATACCACACCCAAAATGCTCTGGCCATTGCGCAGCAACGCCACCGACACCGCAAAATAGGGCAGGCCGCGCACAAAATTTGAAGTGCCATCAATGGGGTCAATGCACCACAGGCCGTCATCGCCGGATTGCCATAGAGCCTTTTGTTCATCTGGCGACATTTCTTCGCCCAGTACGGGCACATTATGGATTGCTTGCAGTTTTTTGGTCAAGGCCGCTTGCGCCGCGATGTCTGCCTCGGTGCAAAGGCTGCCATCACTCTTGTGGCGGTGAGCCACTTTGAGGTAGCGTGGCATGATTTCTTCGGCAGCGACCAGTCTGACCGCTGCGATGACCGCCTTGAGCGTGGCGCTCATGCCACGGGTAGTGGTTTTTGTCATACAACTCCTTTCCATTTAATCGAGCAACCCATGCTGGCAAACTGCACGGTTGGACCTGTTCCAGTAATGGCAATTTGTCGCATTGCTTCAAAAAGTTCGCGTGGTGCGTCTGAGACACCTTGCTTGCGCGAGGCATCCAGGCGACCCCGGTATTGCAGTTCCAGACTGGCATTGAAACCAAAAAAATCGGGCGTGCAGACCGCTCCGTAGTCCTTTGCAACCTGCTGGGTTTCGTCCCACACATAAGGGAAGGGATAATTATGGCGCTTTGCCTCCAACCGCATATTATCAAACGAGTCTTCAGGATATTCAGCAGGGTCGTTTGACATGATGGCAATGCTTTTGATTCCATAGGTTTGCAATTCGCTGGTCGTGCTTACCATCTTTTCGCGTATGGATTTTACATAGGGACAATGATTGCAGATGAACATCACCAGCAGTCCCTTGCTTCCTTTAGCATAATCGAGGCTGTATTGTTTACCGTCCACTCCAGGCAGTTGAAAATCGACTGCTTTCCATCCAAAATCGCATAACGGGGGCTGTAGGCTGACCATTTATATCCCTGACAAAATATTCCATATCGTTATATTATCACGCCAACGCACTTATCCCTTTGCTACCTGACTATGCCGCGCTTTTTTTGCCCTCCTCCTTTGCCCTCCGGCGGCTCATTTGAACTGCCACCTGACGTTGCACATCATGCTGCACGGGTGTTGCGTTTACGCGTGGGCAACCCTGTTGAACTATTTGACGGGCAAGGCAATGCCTGCCGCGGCGTGCTGACTGAGGTAGGCGGAAAAAGGGTAGTGGTCGCTGAAATATGCGCGGATACCGTACATCGGGAGTCGCCATTGCACACCCTGCTGGCACAGGCGCTCTGCAGCAGCGAAAAAATGGATTGGGTGATCCAGAAAGCCACTGAACTGGGGGTGACCGAAATTCAACCACTGGATACCGAGCGCAGCGTTGCCAGGTTAAGCGCAGATCGTGCCGTCAAGCGAATGGATCACTGGAAACAGGTGGCCATCTCTGCTTGTGAACAATGCGGCCGAAATTTATTGCCGGTCATACATGCACCGGTCGACATCATGGCATGGCTGCAAACACCTGAATACGCGAAGGCAGCAAAATATATTCTGCTGCCGGGTGCAGAAGCCACGCTCAATGGACAGTCGCCGCCAGCCGATAATATCCTGCTGCTGATTGGTGCTGAGGGCGGCTTTACACAGAATGAAACTATCGCCGCGCGGCAATCCGGGTTTACGCCGATACGTCTGGGAGCGCGCGTTTTGCGCACTGAAACCGCTGCCCTGGCCGGACTGACTGCGCTGCAAACGCTATGGGGCGATTTCGCCTAATGCGCGCGGAGGAATGGAATAAGTTCCCAGCACCTGCGCTACAGGGTCATCAGAGCCTTTCGAACAGAGTATCTACCCTCCATTCATCATTTACCGATAGCACACCAGGCTAATTCTTAAAGCATCTCTTACAAATCTGATAGACAAATAAGCAACGACTGATAGTCCTGACTCTGTTGATTCAGCAGAATTCGCATCCGGTAAATAGTCGAAAACGAATGACATTTATCCATCAAGCCGCCGCAGCCGATTAATTGTTGCCGGGTGATCGCAAATTGTGCAAATCAATTGGGAGTCATAAATGTTGAATTTTATGTTCGGCGGCAAATGTTCCGGTTTATCGATCCTGTTACTACTGCTGATAGCACTGCTATCCGGTTGTGGTGGTGGCGGGCCTGGGGCTAACGGTAGTGGAACCCCTGGTGGGGGCTCAGGCGGAAATGCGGTTGCCACTCAGAGCATCACCGGAGTCGTCGCTACCGGTATGGCACTAGATGGCGCGGTAGTGACGGTCGTGGATAGGATCGGTAACAGGACGGTACCCTATACAACGCCCCTTGACGGTACCGGTTCATTTTCGATTGATGTTACCGGCATGACACCACCGTTTCTGTTGAAAGCAGAGCATGCTTCGATACTGCCGATGTATTCAGTCATTCCGGCGGGCATGCTGGATATGACGAAGACCAGTACCAAATATGTCAGTATTACCCAGTTGACCACTTTAGTTACGCTTGAACTTAATGCAGGAAAGAGTTTGGGAAGCACCTTTTTAAATCCTACTGACTTCCTGGTGAAATTGACTAGTAAATCGCTGGTGGGTAATGCAGAAACGGCAGTATTGACTCGCATGGCATCCAGTCTTGCCGCCTCGGCGGTCGTAAACAGTCTCGCTGATAGTGGTTTTGATATTTTGTATCAAACATTTACCATAAATAGTAGTTCCTATGACACTGCCTTGGAAAATATAGGGAAGATAACCGCCTATCATCCTGGAGAAGTGATACTGGTCACGTCTGCCTCTGCCCCTGTTACGACACATTATGTTGATGGGCAACTTGGCGTTGCTGTTGTGGTCAATGGCGTGGTGGTAACGACGGGAGCCGCTTCAATAACGGCTGATGGAGCAACCAGTACCGCGATTCGAGCTAAAGTGACCGACCTGACGGGGGCAGCAGCGGTGGGTGTCAGCGTTACTTTCACCAGCAGCGCCGGTACCTTGTCAGGGGCAGCTAGTGGTATAACAGATAGCACGGGGATTGCTTCGGTCAACCTGACTGCGACCACTCACACCGGTTCTGCAACCGTGGGTGCAAGTTCCAGCAACGTATTTGCGACGCCGGTAACGGTTAATTTTGTGGCTGGTTCGGTGGCTTCAATAGGCATGAACCTGCAGCCGTCAACGGTATGGCCAGGAGGGCTAAGCACGGTGAGTATCGTGGTTACAGATAGCAATTCGAATCCGGTAGGTGCGGGGCAGATTATTAATTTTTCAACGGTGAGCGGAGGCATATTTAGTGCGTTGAGCGGTACAACCGATGAAAATGGACGTGCGACAGTAAGCTATGTGGCCAGTTTAAACAGCGCTACGCCGATGCGTACAGAATTGCTATCTGCCAGAGCCTCAAATGGTATCCCAGGCACGGCTACGTTGAAGGTAGACAGCGGCATTGCCGTGCTGGGATCAATAGGCTTGGCAAGCACAGCTGCTTCTATCAGGGCAGGCGGGGCTACTTCGGTGATTAATGCCACGGTTAAAGACACAGCGGGTACAGCGATTGCGGGCGTGATGGTAAATTTTCTGGTTTCATCTGGAACCTTGTCAATGGCAAGCGCCACCACCAATAGTAGCGGTATTGCGACCGTGATACTAACTTCAGGTGCAAGTGTACTCACCGCGAACGTGACTGCTACTAGCGGCGGTTATACAGCTAATACCAGTGTGGTTTATACCGCAGGGTCAGCGGTTGCGATTAGTCTGAATCCTGCACCGAATACAGCGGTGCCCGGGGGTAGTGCGATGATTATAGCCGCCGTTGTAGATGGAAATGGCAATCCGGTTTCAGGGGAAGTGCTGACATTTTCTTTTGCGCAAAAGGGCAGCGGTACGCCAGCGTTGAGTGCAACCACTGTTGCAACCGACCTTAACGGTCTGGTAAGAGTGACTTATACTGCCGGCCTGAATGCCGGTGCAGATATTGTGACGGCGACCGCAAGTAATGCAGTAGCTGCGGCAGGTGCCATTACCGTGGTCAGTAATGCAGTGCGGGTGGGCTCGATACTGGCATCGAGCAGCAAGCTGAGTATTCCTGTTTCAACCGGGACGACCCAGATTAGTGCAGTGCTAAAAGATGTGGCGGGAGTGGTGCTGGCAGGACAACAGGTGATTTTCGCCACCTCAGCCGGTTCGCTGATGTCGCTATCCGCAGTAACGGATATTAACGGGGTAGCCACCACCTATCTGCTGGCCAGTGCAGACGTGCTGACATCTATCATCAGCGCCAGCTTTGGAGGCTATACTTCGAATGTGAGTGTGGCATTTGCGGCGGGCGCTGCCAATAGGGTAACGGTAAGTGCTGCGCCTGCCGCGATTAAAATTGCCGGAACATCTACCCTTTCTGCCCTGGTAGTCGATCAGAACTCTAATCCTGTGGCGGGCGAAATGGTCACCTTTGCGCTCACCGTCAGAGGAAGCGGCCTGCCCACACTGGGAAGTCTGACCGCGTTAACCAGCGCTAACGGGTTGGCAGTTGTCACCTACCTGGCGGGTGCCACGGCAGGCACTGATTCCATCACGGCAACCACCAGCAATGCTAAAACTGCTTCGGTCGCCATCACCTCTGCGGCTGGGACGACGGTGGTTGGCAGTGTGATGCTCACTACCGGTGCGTCATCAATCGCATCGGGTGGATCAGGCACTTATCTGCGCGCAAATGTGACGGACATCAATGGTCTGCCAGCAACGGGGATTACGGTGAATTTCTCAAGCAGTGCAGGTGTCTTGTCGGCAGGATCGGCGCTGACTGACAGTCTGGGTATAGCACAAGTCACCTTGAACAGTTCGACCAAACTGGGCAATGCCAATATCGTGGTGAATGCCAGCGGTTTTGTAGCAACGACTAGTGTCGCCTTTACTTCGGGTAATCCATCTTTGGTAGTGTTGTCCGGGACGAATTCGCTGGCTAGTGGTGCATTGACTACACTGACTGCACAGGTGCTGGATGCGAACCATAACCCTGTTTCCAATGAAACCGTGAACTTCGGTTTTACGGCAAACCCAACCGGTGGAACATTGGCATCATCAACCGCGATAACCAGTGTTAATGGGATAGCGGCCGTGGTTTATATCGCAGGAGCGACGCCAGCAACGGATATGGTGGTGGCTACTCTGACCGATAGTCTGACTAAATCTTCAGCGGTCAGTTTGACGGTGATAGCGGGGGCCTCGGCGTCAACACTTTCTATCGGAACCAGTACCAGCGGCGTGAAGTCCGATAATTCCAATTTTGCAACGATTACCGTCACCGCAGTTAATTCCAATAATGTGGTGGTACAGGGAGTGACGATCAGCTTTAGTTCTAACGGAGGCACACTGAGTGCGGGCTCGGCAGTCACCAATGCAGCCGGACAGGCGATTACCACGGTCAGTTCTGGCATTGCAGATCAATCTAACCGGACAATCACCGTTACGGCTTCTTCGACTAGTGCAGGAGCCGTCACCATTCCAATCTTGATTACCGGTTCCGCCATCAGTCTGACCACGGTAAGTACCGTGCTGGTTTCCGGCTTGCTGCCGACCTCAACCACGCTGACGGTTAAAGCGAGCAATGCGGGAGGCGTGGGAGTTTATAATATGCAGGTTAGCCTGTCCGATACGACTACCTTGCCTAATACGGGTCAAGTCACCATTACCCCGGCCTCGGGCTATACCGACGTCAATGGCTTCGTTGTCTTCACGGTTACCGGACAGACTTCCGGTACCGCGACGGTGACTGCAAGCGCATTGGGCTCTAACCGGACACAGGATTTTACGGTGAGTGCGAGCGGTAGTGAATTCAAGATCACGGCACCTGCTTCAAACCCGGCTTCGCTGATTACCAATACGGGTGCGTTACCCTTTACTATACAGGTCGGTGCGGCTGCGATCACTCAAGTACGGTTATCAACGACCATCGGAACCTGGAGCATCTGTACCGGTACCGGGGTGAATACTTCAGTCTGCATACTACCCTGGGCAAATCCTAAGGTAACCGCAACGTTGTTATCCTCATTGGCGGGGGTCGCAAATGTGCAGGTAGATGGTCTGGATGCTTCGAATAAAGTGTTGGTATCAGATTCCCGTAATGTGGCAATGACCTCGGCGATTGCAGGCTTTGTCAGTCTGCAATCCAGTATCAGCGTCATTCAACCCAGTTCTGGCACGACGACCAATTCATCTACGATTACTGCTTCGGTGCGGGATCTGAGCAATCAGCCAGTAGGTAATGCTGCGGTGGTATTCAGTCTGGTGAATCCTACAGGGGGCGGAGAAAGTGTCTCGCCCGCACTGGTGTTGTCTTCGGATGGCGTAGCTTCGATAGAACCCATCGGCCAGGCTAGAGCTACCTTCACGGCGGGCTCACTCTCGACATCCTCCGGGGGGGTTACCATTCGGGGTATGGTGGTGGGTTCCGGAAATGGGATTTGTCCGGCCTCTGGAGGGACAGCAATCTGTGGCGATACGATAATGAATATCGGCGGTACTGCTGGTTCTATCGTGATCGGACAACCTACCACGGTCGGGATTGTGCTCAATGATACTACTAACACGACTTACCAGAGTTCGATGAATTTGCTGGTTTCAGATAGCAATGGTAATCCGGTAAAGGGTGCAGTGGTGTCGCTCAGTGCCTGGCCGGTCAATTTCATGACGGGTGCCTATGTGAAAGATATCACAACGGGCTTATGCTTTATTGACCCCTATGCCATCTTTCCGAATGAGGATGCTAACCAGAATCTGCTTCGAGATGCAGGAGAGATCGTCCCGGTCATGGCTACACATACTTATGAATTCAAGCCTGTGCTGTATAAAGAGGATAATATTCTGACGCCAGCGAATTCTGCTGCCGGAAATCTTCCTGCAACCGTGACGACGGACAGCAACGGTCTTGCACCGTTTAACCTTGTGTATCTTAAGCAGTATTCTATCTGGATCGAAACCAGAATTACCGCCAGAACCACCGTGCTGGGTACGGAATCAACCTCTTCCCTGACCTTTGTATTACCAGCAATGGCCAGCGATGTCACCAGTTGCGTGTTGTCACCTTCGCCCTATAATCCATAAACAGATAAGAAACGATGGAGTAGAGCAAAATCCTTTCGGTTGCATATCACTGAATTAGTAGCAGCGTTTCGAACCGGGGGGCGGGCTTCCAGCCCGCTTGGCGGCCAGGATGGCCGCCCCCCATATGATGAAACCTGCCATGCCCGTTCCCCTACCCATGAACCTACATTTCGTAGGGTGCGCTTGCGCACCAATTTCATCGACCCTAGCCATTAACCTTCGCCCTCTCCCCAGCCCTCCCCCT
>CAIRBC010000185.1 GCA_903876685.1 uncultured Nitrosomonadales bacterium
GCCGGGAGTAAGTCGCTACGCGTGTTTCACGTTAACGGATGAGCCTGACTCTGCCGTCGCTAAGCTCCGTCAATGTCTGATCGCTACCAAGAGCTCATCGGCGTGCATGTGGAAAAATTATGCCTATTAACCTTTGTAGGCAGCGAGTTCAGCATTAGATTTTCTAAGATTAGCAGATAACAGGCTGGACAACTGCTGAAGCAATTTTATTTTCAGTTGTGGATAATCATTATCCAGCCGATCAAACAATTGCCGTGTTAATACCCTGAAAGTTATCTGATCCAGTGCGACAACGTCTGCAGAGCGAGGTGAACCATCAAGAAAACCCATTTCACCAAAACACATGCCAGCCTCAAATACATCAACCCTGTTTCCGGCCTGACCGGTTTCTGAAGGAAGTCGGACTTCCACTGAACCCGTTAACAACAAAAACAAACAATCACCCGCATCTCCAGCTCGAATTAAATAATCCCCCTTTACAGCTTCACCCTTGTCCATTTGTATATCCAACCAGGATCGCTCCTGTTCGGACAAAGAACCAAGTAACGAATGATTCATCAAGGAAACAGGTTTGACCACATTCCAGCCAGAGCCAACCATCTGTTGCAGCAGCAAGTTTTCACAATGTTCCAGAGCGGTATCTTCGTTGCCAAACTGGACTATCTGCTCAAGTCCCTTTCGACGGAATAACCTGGAAAATTTGCTCATATTGCAGATAAAGATTTGAACACCTTGTGCCAGCAGGTCGGAATGTAATTGCCCGATCAATTTTAACGAGACATCATCAATATTGACGGTATTCTGCAAATCGAGAATCAGGAACTGACAATAGGGTGCGCGCTTGAGCACCAATCTGACCACGGGCTCAAATGTTGAAAAAATGAGCTCGCCCTGCAACTCAAGGACTCGGATACGATGGCCAATTGCCCTGAGAGTTTGCTGGAGCTGAGGGGAACGACGACGACACGATGATACTTGACTGCCATCATAAGACAAACGCAGTGACGGTTGCGGGGCAGAGCCATTTGAAAATTGATGTAGCGCGAGCTCATGTGCCAAATCTTCGCAAACCTTGATACCTCTCGCGCTATTTCCCTGTGCATCCAGAGCGGGTGAGAAAATTCCAATTCCCAACTGTCCCGGCAAAACGGCCAGAATTCCGCCACCAACCCCGCTCTTGGCAGGCAAGCCGACACGATAGAGCCATTCCCCGGAATAATCGTACATGCCACAAGATGACATCACAGAGAGAATGTTATCAACGAAGTCGGGTTGAATTGCTTGCTCTTTGGTCAGTGGATTGCGGCCCTGATTCGCCAGCGTGGCTCCCATCAGCGCCAGATCCCGGCAGTTCACGCGGATTGAACACTGCTGAAAATAGGTTTCAAGAATATCTGTTGGTTCCTCATTGATGATGTCAAAATTTCTAAGCATCCAACCGATGGCTCGATTGCGATGACCGGTACTGCTTTCAGATTGATAAACGCCTGTATCAATATCCAATGATCGACCCGCACAAGCGGATAGATACGCCAGAATTCTGTCGAAGCGGGAAAGGCCGCCTTTACTTTGAATCTGACCGCACGTAGCAATCGCACCCGCATTAATCATCGGGTTGAATGGCATACCGGTACCTGACTTCAAACTAATGGCATTAAATGCATCACCTGAGGGTTCGACGCTGATACGTGAAAGTATGTAATCTTCGCCACGATCTTCGAGAGCAAGTCCGTAGGCAAGTGCTTTGGAGATAGACTGAATAGTAAACCGCTGCCGGGTGTCACCCGCCTCGTACACATGACCATCTCGTGTTGCAATACAAATTCCAAACCAGTCTGGATTTGCCTTCGCCAACTCGGGTATGTAGTCAGCTACGCTACCTTCCTGAAATCCTGAATATTTGGTATGCAATCTGGCTAGATAATTATCTATCGGCGAACTGAACGGTTTGGGGTCTAGGCCTGAAGTAAACATGGAGGATAATTTTCAATAAGTAACATGATAATTCATTCTAGCAAGTATTGAGCCATGACAAATAATCGCTGATAACCTATTAATATAAAAACAAATTTATAGAGCTCATTAATATCGATGCCGATATTTTCGGATTGGATGCACCAAGTTGGACAGAAATGTGAAGCTCATGCACAATTCACATTCAAGCGTATTGAAATAACAACTCCCCATGCCTTTGCATTAATTTTTTGTAATGATTGCAGGTTGAAAATTGAGGTAAGCTGTGCAAAACTCAGGGGGATGCCATGAAGATATTACTGATTGAAGACGAACAGCGAATCGCCGATTTCGTCTGTGCAGGTTTCCGCGAACAGCACTTTTTGGTAGAGCACTGTCCTGACGGCAATGACGGATATGCGCGTGCCAGTCAGGGTGCCTATGACGTGATCGTACTGGACATCATGCTGCCTGGACGAGATGGGCTGTCTATTTTAAAAAGTCTGCGGCAAGCCGGAAATGCCACACCGGTGATACTACTGACCGCCCGCAATGAATTGGATGACCGTATCGACGGACTGAATCTGGGTGCCGACGACTATCTGGCGAAACCCTTCTTCGTCGAGGAATTAATCGCGCGCATTCATGCCATGCTGCGCCGTATTTCAGGCGAACGGCAAAATGTCCTGGCGGTTGGAAGTCTGAAGCTGGATCGTATTTCGCGCGAGGTGTCGTGGGCTGGCAAGTCAATCGATTTGACCGGAAGAGAGTTCAATCTGATCGAATATCTGATGCGTTCACCAGGGCGAGTATTCACCCGAACCCAGATACTGGAACATGTATGGGGCTATGATTTCGATCCCAGTACCAATGTGGTGGATGTATGCATTCAGCGTATCCGAAAAAAAATTGCCAGTCTCGACCACAGCGAGACTGAAACCTCACCTATCGAAAGCGTGCGCGGAGTGGGGTATCGCTTTCACAAACCCGGGGAGAGCGCATGATCTTGAAATCCTTTCGCTTAAGACTGGCGTTACTCTCTGCACTACTGTCCGGTATCGCGCTAATGGGCTTCGGTGCCTTCGCCTGGTGGGTAGTTTACGACATCAAGGTCAGACAAGTGGCGATCGATGTCATTTCCAACGCCGAACGCGAGTCTCACCGAAGGATGTCTACCGAAGTTTGGCGAGATTTCGCTGAGACGACTCTGCCACGCTTGATGAATTCGCGCGACCCGCGTCAGCTGCTTTTTTTGGTTGAAGATGCCTCGGGTAAGATCATCTATCGATCAGAACATTGGCCCTCTTCGATGGATAGTTCAAGATTTGCATGGCCTGCCTTGGCGCAGCTCGCAGCCAGGTCTGAAAATCGAGCGTTGATGCCACCTCCGCCACCTGAAGATAGCGGATCAGGTAGGCCTCCTTTTCCTCCGTTGTTTCGTCCGGACGATGCCCCTTTTGATCGACCAGAGCCACCACAAGGTTTGTTTCCTCATCGCCCTCCTGAAGATAGCATGGGTGAGTTGCGCTCGGGTCAACCACCCCGCCCGGATTCAACCTTGCAGACACTCAAGATTGGGGATGACCAATGGAAAATTGGTCTGGCGACTTCGCCAGAGACCAGAGTCGCCATCGCCTTTGATCTGGAGGCCGTTAATCAGGATATGCGGATGATACGCAACGGATTTTTGTTCGCGGTTCCTTTCGCTTTGGCATTTATTGGCCTGGGTGCATGGTTCGTCTCCGGACGCGCACTCAAGCCGGTTAGACGATTAAACCAATCCATTCATCAACTGACCGCACAAGGGCTGGATCATCGTATCACCTTCGCTGGAGAAGATAGGGAATTCGCCGAATTGATAAGCGGTTTCAACGCAATGCTGGAGCGTCTGGAAAAGAGTTTTAAACAAGCGTCACGTTTTTCTGGCGACGCTGCGCATGAATTGAGAACACCACTCACCATCTTGCAAGGACAGATTGAACATGCCATGACACAGGTAGAAGCGGGTTCAGCAATGCAGACCACGCTGGGTACCATCCTGGATGAAGTAAGACGTTTGTCTTCCATCTCTCGCAAACTATTACTATTGTCTCAGGCTGATGCCGGTCGCTTACGCTTGCAGCGTACACGAGTCAATCTTTCAGCCGAACTTGAAGCGTTAGTGGAAGACTGCAAGATGATGGCAGCTGACTTGACGATAAGCAGCGAGATTGCAACGGGACTTTACCTGCAGGCGGATCAAGATTTGTTGCGACAAATTCTGGTTAATCTGATCAGCAATGCAGTCAAATACAACATCGAAAACGGATGGATGAAAGTAGTCGCGACGCAAGCGTCCCAAAAAATAATTGTCAAGGTGAGTAATGCCTGCAAAGGCATAGCGGTCGAGGCCAGAGATAAATTATTCGAACGCTTCTATCGCGTAGATTCTGCACACCATCGCAAGGTAGATGGTGCAGGACTTGGACTCGGTTTGTCACGAGAAATTGCCAGAGCACACGGAGGCGAGGTGAGTATAAACCATAGCGAGTCTACTGACGTTGAATTTGTACTGACCCTACCTACAGTATAGTTAGTTCTCTAGCTAATGTTTAATTGCGTAATTACATGGCATTATCTGTAGGTCGGTTTTTTTGTGCCGTAACCCGACGTTTACACAGAAGATTGCTACTCAAAAAACAACGAATAGTATAGAATTTGCGGGTATATATTTATAAACTCTTATTTTATGACTTCGTCAACAGTGCATCCCAATGCTTCCCTGTCCGATTTTACCCACTCAAACTTCAATATTTATTTTGTCGATATCAATAAATTTCACCGGTTATACGAAGATATCATCGCCGTACTATCAGGTGGATTGATTGATCTCGGTTTTGGCTGCACTGTCAGGAAAAATTTATATGCCTCGGACTCGATCAATATCTTTCTGGGATCAACGATCTTTGCCGCACGCTATCTCAAACTGACTGAGCGCTTTAAAGACCGGCCTTATATCATTTATCAATTAGAACAACTTGATGACCAACATGGACTTCTTAATGAGTGGCCAGAATATGCGGAACTGCTCAAAAATGCCAGAATGATTTGGGATTATGCACCGTCCAGTGCTCGCTATCTCCAGCAAAAAGGTTTCAGCAATGTGTATTATATGCCTCCAGGGTTTCATCGCAACATAGAGTCATTCAGACCCAGGCAAAATCAGGATATTGATGTACTGTTTTATGGCAGTACACATCAACGTCGCACGCATATTATGAAAGAACTAAACCGTCTGGGCGTTAATGTGGTCAATTTAGCTTCTAAATTCGGTGCCGAAAGAAATCGTTATATTGCACGAGCAAAGATCATTCTGAATATTCATGCCTGGGATGATCTCAATGTACTGGAAACCATTCGTCTGTCCTTTTTATTGGCCAATCGTAGTTTTGTTATCTCGGAGAATAGTGACCATAACCCTTACGAGGATAGCGTAATATTCGCACCTTATGATCAGTTGGTTAATACCTGCTTGTACTATTTACAGCAACCCCAACAACTCCGGGATGAAATAGCACAAAAAGGTTATCTTAGCATCCGCAAACAAGAAATGGCGAGTATTCTTAAATCGTTTTTTGACCGCATCGATGAGGCAAAATTATCCGGGCTATGCTCACCACCCGGCAAGACTATTGATCCTTATTACGCTCAGCATCGGCAGGATATTGTCAATTTGGTACCACGTGCAGCAAGGCGTATCCTCGATATAGGCTGTAGCGGGGGTATCGTGGGCGTTGATATAAAAAATCGCCAGGACTGTCATGTGACGGGTATAGAAATGCAGGCGGAAGCAGCTCAGCATGCTGCCAAATTACTGGATCTGGTGATATGCGGAAACGCCTTTGATATCCTGCCATCCTTTGCTGATTTGCTGTTTGATTGTATTATCATGGCCGATGTGGTTATTCTGGCGAACGTGAACACTGATTCTGGGCGAACGTGAACACCGATTCTGACGCAACGTGAACACTGATTCTGACTCAACGTGAACACTGATTCTGACTCAACGTGAACACTGATTCTGGAACAACGTGAACACC
>CAIRBC010000186.1 GCA_903876685.1 uncultured Nitrosomonadales bacterium
AGTGTTCACGTTGCTCCAGAATCAGTGTTCACGTTGAGTCAGAATCAGTGTTCACGTTGCGTCAGAATCAGTGTTCACGTTGCTCCAGAATCAGTGTTCACCATGCTCCAGAATCAGTGTTCACGTTCACCAGAATATGCACGGGTGCTGTACTGCACATAATTTGTGTGCTTTCCTGTAAAAGTAGTAACCTTTTAAGGAGAGTCATCGTGAATATCGAAATCATTTTTACCCATCAGTCAAAGAATTGGTTATCAGATAGCATTCTTTATGACAGTTCTGATTCTTACGTAAATTATCTGGAAGGACGCGGATATTCGCTTTTGAGTATCAGCAACTATTTGAGAAGCGTCGCACATTTTGTGCACTGGCTTAAAATACAGCGCACCAAACTACAGCAAATTAACGATGCGCTGGTTAAACAATTTCTGGATAAACATTTGCCATTATGCGACTGCGCTTTACGAATACAGCGAAGCCGACATCAAATCCGTCCAGCATTGAAGCATTTGCTTGTGGCACTACGGTTGAATGCAAAGATACAGCCGCAAACAGATACTACGCCAGCATCCATTCAAGAAGGGATCCGTCGATTCGACACTCACCTCGATCAAGTGTGTGACCAAACTGCTGCTACGCGCATGCGTAGCATCGGAATTGTAAAAAATATTTCTGCTAGAAATATTCATTAACCAGCCAATTGATTTAACGATACTTAAGCCAACGGATATCTCCCTGTTTGTGGTCACCCACGGCAATGGCTGCAAACCGAGCAGTTATAAGATTGTGAAAGGTGTGCTACGCCGCTACTTCCGATTCAGAGGTATGCATGGTGACTGCACTCTATGCCTAATTGCCGCCATTCCGAGCATCGCTGAATGGCGGCTTGCGCGACTTCCGGATGTATTGTCCGATGATGAGCTGATGCAATTTCTCAAGGCTTTTGATCGCAAGGCTTCGACCGGCAAGCGCGATTATGCAATGGGTCGTTGCCTTATTAACCTTGGGTTGCAAGCCTGTGAGGTGGCACAACTGCAGCTTGATGACATCAATTGGCGTGAAGGTACATTGCGACTCAGAGCAAATAAGATGCGACGAGAAGATGTACTGCCATTGCCGTCACAAACCGGTTGTGCGATTATCGAATACCTGAAAGATGACCGCCCGTCATCTTCTAGCAGGTGTTACGACTCGGCTTATTTTAACGTGAAACTCGCGCAGCGATTCGTACTCTCCCTCCCCCGCTCGCGGGGGAGGGTTGGAGAGAGGGAAACGGGCATGGCGGGTTTCATTATCAGGGGTAGCATAATTGCCATGCCCGTTAGACTCAGTGTCACGACGTATTCCAGAATCAGACAGCGAAAACTTCGTGCAAACCAACTTCAAATCGAAACATTTTACGATAATTTATAAATCTTGAAGAAAATTCTCCCAAAACCCTTTGTCTCACATTGTTTGAGGTAAATATATTTATTTCGAACTCATTATTTGAGATTGATATAAAGACACAAACGCAATGCATGTCGACATGGCTGTGGGAGCGAAATGCCGCCCCCACAGCCACGTCTGAGCATAGACCTCCTACGCGGCGTAAAGGGTTCGCTTCGCCGGGCTACGCCCGCCCTTGACCCCGCTTCGGAGGAAATCGAGCTTCGCATGTACTGTCCCTTAGAAAAATGGGGTGCCAGCACCCATGAGTAACTAAGAGGCTTCACCGCAAAGAGTTTTGACCGTAAACCGAGAACATTGGGGAATCGAAAGCGTTCATTACATAATAGACTGGAACTATGATGAAGATCGTAGCCGTATCAGTACCGGCTTTGACCCAGAAAATATTACCCGATTTCGCCGCTTTGCTGTCGGGTTACTCAAGTCATTCCAGAAGCCAACTCAATCAAATCCCGAAATGATGCGGAAACACAGCTTTCGTACACGAATCGTCTTCGACTATTTGAGAATGACAGAAAAATCAATAGCTGGAGCGCTTGAGGCGTGAGAACAAATTTACCGTGATTGATAACCTTTGCGCCTTATGAAATCCAGAATCTTATAAAATACGTCGTTCACAAAATCGGCCTCTTCCACCACCAGATTAAGCCTGGCGATCCTGTCTGCCGCTGCCTCTGGATATTGATGTGCGAATTTATTCCTCAATGCGGCGGCCGTACCAAATTCATCCGCCGAACGAATTGCACCCAGCTTTTCCATCAACAATACCCTGTCCCGGTTGGACTTGTTGCTCAAGTCCTCCTGCTCAGCATAAGCAATACCCCGGAATATCTGATCCTGAATCATCGCAACCGACTGCGAGTAGCGCAAAATCAATGCGTCAATGGACTCTTCCTGTTCATCCGACAGATTACCCACAGATTCAATGCTCAGTGGGAAGATCGAACGGTTTTTGTTCAAGGAATAAGCCAGCTTCTCAATACGCTGCCTGCACGCATTAATATTGCCCAACAATATTTCCAATTCTTGACTCACAACAACACCCCCTTGCGGGCAATCACGAAAATGGCCGTCTCTTCCTGCCCTTGATTTTTCACCAACAAATCCACGCTGGTATCACATTCGTCAGACAAGCGCTGCTCCAGTGCCAGCTTGAGTTTAAAATCCAATACCTTGGATGCTTCGAAAAAAAGATCGATATCGCCCCCTTTTTTTTCATCATCCGCGCGAGAGCCAAAAAGGTAGATATGCCCATCAGGATCCACCTCATAAAGCACTTGGCGCACCGTCTGAATTTCATGAGCTGAAAGTCTCATACATGCAGTCCCCCTGTTTAACCTGAAACACTCTGTTGATTATGCTGTATATGCCGGTCATTTTCACGTTCAATGACTATGAATTTTCGTGTATGAGCAGCGGCATGATCAATTTATCACATAATCCTAACATCCGCATTTGGAATGAAAAGAACCGCCCATGCTTTGACAGGCTCGACACGAACGGCTTTTTTGTACTCACCGAAGTGGAGAGGGAGCCGTTCGCCCTGAATAGCCCTCGCAGCGGGCCTATCGAAGGGCCTATCAACTGAGGTTTTCAGGATAATTGGAATTCGTTAACAATTACTCTAACGGACATGGCAATGATGCCACCCCTTGTAATGAAACCGCCATGTCCGTTTCCCTCACCCCATCCCTCTCCCGCAAGCGGGCGAGGGGGAGTAAGTCGCTACGCGTGCTTCACGTTAACGGGCATGGCAAATTGCCACCCCTGATGTTGATACTCATCATGCCCGTTTCCCTCTTCCCCTCCCTTCTCCCGCAAGCGGGCGAGGGAGAGTTCGATCGCTGCGCGAGTTTCACGTTAAATCAGATTTCCAGCATCAGAAAAGCAGTCCATAAACCAATCCCTCATTGCGTCATGGAATGTCGCACTACAATGAGATGATGACCTCCTCAAACAAGGAGATGACCATGCGCCGCCACTCAGGCTTAAATATCCACGGGATCAGTGCGGCAATCGACCAGACCGAAGTCGCCTACCGTTCATCAGATGAAACAAACTGGTGAATTTGAATTTCGGATCGCTGCCAGCTTTCTCTGCTATGCGTATAAGTTTCGTTTCTACACTTTCATCGTTGCTGTGCA
>CAIRBC010000187.1 GCA_903876685.1 uncultured Nitrosomonadales bacterium
AATTTACCGTGAGGGTGCGCTGCAGCACCATTTCGATGCATCATAAATTCTGGTGCGTAACCGCACCCTACGAAACCCCTTGGCTGAGGGTGGTTTATGGGACGGCTATGGGTTAGCCGAATATTTACAACCCGACCTACAGGGTTGACAGTGTTTTCCTCACTATCGTCCATTCACGTTCCAGGGACTGTAACGCTGCTTCCTCCAGAACTACCTGGGTATTGTCAACGGCATCTTCCAGTTGAGCCGCAACGGCCGCTAAATCAACTGCACCTATCGTCAAGGCTGTGCCTTTAAGTCTGTGCAACAGCAGCTTGAGTTCACTCTGATCACCTCGTTCATTGGCGAGATGAATATCCACCAGCATCGTGGCATTATGTTCCCTGAACATACATAAAATCCGCCGGTAAGTTTCGATCTTTCCGTTCATTCTTTGCAGAGCCCCTGTTGTTTCAAAGCCCGGCATGGCAGGCAAACCCATTTCACTGAGTGGATTCACTGCCGTTTTAGTGGGCGCAGCCGTTAACCATTTCCCCAGAATCGCACTCAAATCATTCAGGCGCAGTGGTTTGGCCAGATAGTCGTCCATGCCGCTATCCAGACATCGCTGTGACTCACCCTGCAAGGCATTGGCAGTAACCGCAATAATCGGAATATGCATGCCATTGGTTTCTGCCTGACGAATGGCAGCGGTTAACGCAAAGCCATCCATACCCGGCATATGGCAGTCGGTCAACAACAGCGCGTAGCGACCGCTTTTCCACATCTCGAAAGCCGTCTGACCATCCTTTGCCATCTCTGACGAATAGCCCAATACCTGAAGCTGCTCGAGCATCACCTCACGATTGGTGGCATCATCTTCGGCGACCAGTATCAATTGTTCGGCTATGTGGTCGCTGTCTGGCAACGGTTTAAGCTTTGGTGCCTGCACTTCACTGCTGTCCCTGGAGATTCTACCGCAAGCCATCGCTACGCCTCTAAGCAGTTCGCGGTAGAGCAGTGGGCGGGCCGGAACCACAACATCCCGAGTGGTGCTATCGACAGAGCGAGGAACTAGCCGCACTACACCTATACCTGGCGGCAGTTCAAGTTCGCCCACCTTTGCCGAAGCTAGAATTCCCAGTATTAGCACCGAGATTGGATGCTCCCGGATGTACAGGTCGACACTCTCTATTTCCTTGACTACTACAATTTCTGCACCTGCTGCCACACAATAATTTGAAACAATGTTAGCGAACACCTCGTCTCGCATCACGGCCAACACTTTAACTCCGGCAAGGCTGGGTTCTTCCTCAATATTGCCTGGGGGGGCGGATTCTTGCAACGGTAGTTCGAGCGTAAAGGTTGAACCTTCACCTAGCACACTGCTCACCGAAATCCGGCCCCCTAACATTTCTGTCAAGCGTTTCGAGATGATCAAACCCAGCCCGGTGCCTCCAAAATTTCGTGCGATACTCTCATCTGCTTGGGAAAAGGGTTGAAATAGATGGGTGAGAGTATTAGCACTGATACCAATACCGTTGTCGATAACGCGCAACTGTAGTCCAACCGCTCCCGTGGTCAGCGTACAAGGTTCTGCGCTTAACAGCACACGTCCCTGATGACCTTGCTCGCTGGAAGTGAATTTAACCGCATTGCCCACCAGGTTAAGCAAAACCTGACGTAAGCGCATCGGGTCGCAGGCAATCCAGCGTGGCAGTTCAGGCGAGACGAATACCGTCAATTCTATGGAACGGGTGTTGGAAATGACCGCCATCAGTTGCGCTACCCCCTCGACGACCTCACGCAAGCAGGTAGCTAACAATTCGATGCCCAACTTCCCGGCTTCCAGTTTGGAGTAATCCAGTATATCGTTCAGGATATGCAGCAAGGCCAGCGAAGAATCTTGAATGGTGCCCACCATGCGCTTCTGCTCGGGGGTCAAGCCGGTTCGTTGCAAGATATCCACCATGCCAATCACCCCATTCATTGGGGTACGAATTTCGTGACTCATGTTAGCCAAAAATACTGACTTCGCCCGATTGGCAGCATGTGCCGCCTGCTCAGCCTGCCTGCGCTCGGTAATGTCCTTGGAAATGCACATCACGGCAGTCACCTGATGCTGCGCGTTCTTGATAGGCTTGGCTGTCGTTAAAAGATAACGATCCCCTTCAAAACCAGAAACCAGGACTTCAATGGTGTTGGTTTCCCCGCTATCGAATATTGAACCGATAAAGCTAAGCCGAATTTCTGCCTGCTCTGGCGGAAATATCTCCCCAGGAGTTTTACCGATAATTTCAGCAGATTTCCTGCCATAAAATCTAAGAAACGCCTGATTGACGTAGCGATAGCTGACATCACGATTAAAAATGAAAATGGGGTCGCTGGACTCGTCCAGCATCAACCGGTACTTTTCCTCACTGAGGCGTAAAGACTCAATGGCCTGATTAAGATGCTCTGTCTTCAGCTGTACCATTTCTTCAAGGTATACCCGATGATTGCGTAACTCCAGTTCATCTGCCTTGCGCTGGGTAATATTGGTACTGATGACTATCCATTCTATGGTCTTGCCAGCCTTTATTTTACAGGGTGCATAGGTGCTGTTAATCCAGTAGAGATGTCCGTCCTTCGCACGATTACAAATATCGCCCTGCCAAATTTGATTCCTGGACAGTTCTGCCAGTACCTGCGCTGAAAAGACTGCTAAATTAACCTCTGATAACAGCACCGTCTGATTCTGACCAATCAGTTCGCCACTAGGATAGCCACTGATTTTTGCCAGGCTTTCGTTGGCATAGAGAATGACACCCTGTTCGTCGAAACTGTGCACCAGCGCATGGCTGTCTAGCGCTTCCAGATGCAACTTCATCTTGTCATGAATCTGGGTCAGGCTACTGGTTCTGACTTCAACCTGACGCCGCAATGTGAACGTCCAGGCTGATAGCAGAGCCGCCACTCCCAGCACTAATCCCAGCAAGGGATACAGCCATGCGGGAACTTCCTTGTGCTCAGGATTGTATAGAAAGCCATCCAGTGAAAAGTTGGTCGGCAACATGCCCATTTTTGCATAGGTGTCAATGATATGCTGCCAGCGTGCCACATTCATGTAGCCTACATCGACCAACTCCGAATGCATCAGTTCGAGGGATTTATCGGCCTCATAAAGCAGTTTAGAGCGCTCTGCTGGGGCGACATAGCCTTTCTCGATCATCAGATCGACCACTTTCTGAGGATTTTTGATCGCATAGCGCCAGCCTCGCAGACTGGCATCGAGAAAAGCTCGGGTACGCTCCGGGTTATACTTCAACTCCTTTTCAGTGGTAAAAAGATTGTCACCATAAAAATCAATGCCGACCTCTCTAGGACTAAAAGCCAAATAAGCTTTACCCGCCTGCTCCAGATAGAAAGGGTCATTAGTGCTGTACGCGGCGTAGGCATCAATCTTGCCGGATAGCAAATCCCTTGCATGGTAATCATTACTTTGCACTTTTATAATGCGATCCATCGAAATGCCGACTGCATGCAGATAAGCGATGATTTCTGTCGCATAGGGATCAAACATGACTCGTTTGCCAATCAGGTCAGGAATACTGTTCAGCTCTTTCTTCTTCAAGGCAAGCAGCACATAGGGTGAATGCTGAAAAATGACTGCCAGGGCGACTACCGGTTCACCCTTCTGCCTGTGCAACAGCAGATCATTACTGCCGACACCAAATTGCGCGCCACCGTTCAATACATTACTAATGGGATTTTGATCTGGTGCCACCGGTTTTATGGTCACAGCCAGTCCGGCTTCCCGGTAATAGCCCAACTCCTTTGCCGCATAATATCCGGCAAACTGAAATTGATGATGCCATTTCAATTGTAGCGTGACGTTCTGTAATGCAGATGCCTGAGAGAACCAGAAACTGGTTAGAATTAATAGCAAAAATCTAAGAAAGTGCGACATGTCATTTATCTGGCAATGGGGGTGATCTATAAAATAAAGAACTCTATCTTTTAATTTTATCTTTATTTTACCATTAATTATCACTTATTGGCAAATGCTATCAATTTAAAATACTATCAAGGGTGTCAGGGTCGAAATACTTTTTCCAAATCATATAACCCACGCCTCATTGTATACAATTTTACTATACTATTTTTTTAATTCTCGAAAAAGCCCTCTTGCTGGTATTGCTGTATCAGTATCATCACCGCCCAAACCAGCGCCACCATTATCAAAATGCTGCCCAGGGTATGCGTAATCATTCCCCAACGCTGGGCGTTACCCAGTTGCCCCAGCCTGCTTAACAGGTAAATCCAGTCGTGCGCCCCATCTTCACCCGTATGTCCACCCAGCAGGATCAATTGCGGGTTCAGAGAGTCATATATATAGGGAGCGAGATCGAGCAGACTGACACTACCCCACCATAAGCCGATAGCCGCTGCAAAATTGTCACGATTCACCACTATGAACGTAATACCAATTCCCCAGGGTATCGCCAGTTGAAACAGACTGCCACCCAAGATAGTCATGAATTCCCCAAAGGGGATAAAAATGATATGCCCTGCTTCGTGGATCGGCAGCAGAATGTTATGCATGAAGGAAGCGCCTATTTCTCCGTCACGGTAGTCATAGCCAATAAGCAGCCAACTCCATATGGCCAACAGCAGCAGAACCAGGCAACGGCCATAGAAAGTTGGCTCATCGATTTGCGCCAATGGTTTGAGCAAGGACGTACTGCAAGCACGCCATGTTATAGCCGCAGACTCATCCCCGGTATCGTGCGCAGATGTATCACGCTGATGATGAGCCTGTTTCCACTTGAAGAAATAAATACCACAAACTGGACATGCGGCACTGTCCGGCAAAGGTTGCGCTAGCGTGCATCCACATTTCGGGCACTTTTCATAGATTTCTTGCATCTAGTGTGTAATTGCCTAATTAAATGCATTATCTGTAGGTCGGGTTAGGCAGATTTATTTGCACCGTAACCCGACGATTCACCCGCTACGGGTAAGTCTGTTCCGAAAAGATTAGCCTGACAGGGTACTCCTACAGTCTAAACATACTAACCGAGTGCGTAAGATTCTGCGTCTCTTCTTCTAGTGACTCAGAGGCAGTAGCCACTTCTTCCACCAAGGTTGCATTCTGTTGAGTGACTTCGTCTATCTGGTTAATCGCCTGGTTTACCTGTTCGATCCCCTGGCTTTGCTCTATAGAAGCAGCGCTGATTTCAGACATAATATCGGTGACATTTTTAACCGCAATCACAATCTCTTCCATTGTCCTGCCCGCATCGTTAACCAGCCTCGCTCCAGTGTCTACCTTATCCACAGAATCATCGATAAGTTGCTTGATCTCTTTGGCAGCTGATGCGCTTCGTTGCGCGAGATTTCTCACCTCGGACGCCACCACAGCAAAGCCACGGCCTTGTTCGCCAGCCCTTGCCGCCTCTACGGCAGCATTCAACGCCAGAATATTTGTTTGAAAGGCGATACCGTCTATGACGGCAATAATATCCACAATTTTTCGTGAAGACTCATTAATTGAATTCATGGTAGTCACTACTTCATTGACGACTGCCCCTCCTTTCTGGGCAATGCTACTTGCGTTATTGGCCAGTTTGTTGGCTTCTTTTGAATTTTCTGCATTGTGTTTAACGGTCGAATTCAATTGTTCCATACTTGCAGCCGTTTCTTGCAGACTGGAGGCTTGTTGTTCGGTACGCTGGGACAAATCAGTATTACCGGTGGCGATTTCCTTGGAAGCCGTGCCAATGGTGTCTACAGAAAATTTGATGGCATCAATCAATTTTTTCAGATTGGCTACCGTGATGTTGACTCCTGCCTTGGTTTCTCCAAACAGCCCCTGATATTCTTTCTCAATCGACTGAGTCAAATCCGCATTGGCCAGCGCAGTCGCCACTCGCAACACATCATTTAATCCGGTCTCTGTCACTTCTGAAAGATTATTAAACCCTTGACCCAATATCCGCATGAATCCTTCTTTATCTTTCAAGTCTAGCCTTCTACTAAAATCTCCAGCCACAGCTGCTTCGACCAATTCTTCAACTTCTTTTTGAATTTGTACTTCATGAGTGGAATCGACCCACTCAACCGAAGTGCCCAGACGTTCACCTTGATCATTAAAGACGGGATTAGCCGTCAAATTGAATATATGTCCACCGATGTTGATGGTCGCCTTATGTGTCCCTTTTAAACCAGCCAACATCTGTCGTTGTTGTTGAGGCGCTTTATGAAAGGCATCAAAATGACCACCTACTACTTTGTCAGCAGAGAAGTTGGGCAATTGCCTGCGTATATCCGATTCTGCACGTTTTAACATTTCCAGAACCGATCGATTTGCATAAATGATGTTACCGTCATTGTCAGCGATCATGACTTGCGTGGTAGTTCCATCCAGCGCTACTTTGATCCTGGCGGTTTCAGTGGCGCTCTTGCGTTCTTTTTCAATCCGAGCAGACAAATTTTGATGCATTGTCTTCATGGATGACATCAAGCTGGTAGTATCACCCGGCTTGCAAATGACCTCAAATTTCAAATCGCCATTGGCAATCTTGCCTGCTACTTCGGCAGCATAAGCGGGCTCTCCACCCAAACGCCGAATAATCGCCAGCGTCACCAGGGACATAACCAGTACAATTAACAGCGTGCCACCCCCCGCTAGTATTAACACCATCCAGCGCGCACGTTTTGAAGTATCGTGCAGAGAATTCAAGGTATCATCGGCAAATGTAGAGGCAACCTTAACGGTTGCATCAACCGCATTGCGGTGGGTAATATAAATTTTGTAAATCTCCTCAGCAAGTTGCCGTGACCGCGCAATATCACCCTTTTTGATGGCAGAAGCATACTCGCCTAATACCAATTTCCAGTAGCTATCGGCAGATTGTTTCTGTGCTCCCAGCAGCACCTGCTTGACAGTAGGATCGAGCGATTGCTTATCCCAGAAGCTGATTCGATCATCATAGTCCTTTTTTAAAGAATCCAACTTGGACAGTAAAGGTTGAATTTCTTCAGCTTTTGCATTTTGCAGCTGCAAAACAGTCAGTTCTGCCTCGATAACATAAAGTGGGGGAGGCAGAATATCCGCGACCACATCTTTGCCATTCCCCATACCATCTGCCGCATCTGAAATGGAACCTAAAGCGCTTAAAACAATAGATGCAAAAAAGACTAATAATAAAACTATGGCTACCAACAACCCTAGCAGTTGAGTTTTCACATTTAAATTCTTCAACATACCATCCGCCTTAAAAAGTTATTCAGAAAATTTGATCTCTAGGACATAGCACACTGCCGCCGCATATGATGAAACCCGCCTTGTCCGTTCCCCTCACCCCATCCCTCTCCCGCAAGCGGGGAGAGCGCAGCGAGGGGGGCGTAGCCGGGACTAGGTCGCTGCGAGTGTTTCATAGGTTAAAAAATAGCTAACCCGTTCAACTGCCACGGCTGAAACCGTTTTCATAAATTTAGCAACTCTATTTTACTGCACAAAATAGAAAAATTTTGGGAAAACCACTCAAATAATTAAAAAATTATCGTGTTGATTAATGCTGGGTTACCGGGCGATCGGTGTAGTAAGTAAAGCCTCAAACTCCATAAGGGGGACTGGTTTTCCAAACAGATAACCCTGATATGTCATACACCCTTTTTCCTTCAGGAACTCAAATTGAGCCTGAGTTTCGACCCCCTCGGCAATCGAATTAATGCGAAAGTTTTGTGCCATATTGATAATGGTCTGAACCATAATCGCATCGTTAGGATCGCTAGTCAGATCTCTCACAAAGCTCTGGTCAATTTTGAGCTGGTCTAGTGGCAGTTGCTTCAGATAGGACAGTGAAGAATATCCAGTACCAAAATCGTCCAAAGACATTCTGATGCCTAAAGCCTTTAAGGCATGCATCTTATTGACTACATCCCCGACATTTTCCAGCACCACGCCTTCTGTCAATTCCAGCTTGAGACAATTTGGATTAATTTGATGGGTGTTAATCATCGTAGTAACTTTTTCCACAAAATCATTCTGCTTGAATTGTCTTGCACTGACATTAATCGCCAGTTCCAAATGTTTGGTTAACTGATTTTTACTCCATAGCGCAAGCTGGCTGCAAGCTGTTTCCAGCACCCAGTCTCCGATATCCAGGATTAACCGACTTTGCTCCGCAATGGGGATAAATTGCGACGGTGATACCATTCCTCGCAACGGGTGTATCCATCTGATTAGCGCCTCAGCACCTAAAGGACGAAGTTCACTATCCATTTGAATCTGGTAATATAGACACAACTGCTTTTCGGAAATAGCATGTCGCATGTCTGATTCCAGCAAAGAACGAGTCTGTACCGCAATTTGCATAACAGGATCAAAAAATCCAACCGCATTCCCCCCCGATTCTTTAGCCTGATACATCGCCATATCGGACTGTTTCAAAATAGCATCGACAGTTAGCTCATAACCGCGATAAAGACTGACCCCTACACTCGCCGAACTATGAAATTCGTGTTCTTTAATCATAAAGGGAAAAGAGAGCGAGGCACGAATTTTTTCGGCGACGACTGCCACTTTCTGAGATGCACTTTCAGCATTAGAGTTAATTTCCTCAATCAATACTAAATATTCATCTCCGCCGATACGAGCCACTGTGTCCACTTCCCTGACACACTGCAGCAATCTTCTTGATATCTCGATGAGAAACATATCACCATATTCGTGACCCAGTGTGTCATTCAGCGTCTTGAATCTATCCATATCAAGAAAGAGCAAGGCACCATAATTTTTACTTCGTTCTGAAACAGACAATGCCTGTCGCATTCTATCCAACAGGAACCTTCTATTAGGCAAATTGGTCAGGGTGTCATAGAACGCCAGGTTATATATTTCTTGTTCGGTTTTCTTACGTTCAGTGATGTCACTAAATATACCTACATATTCAGTCGTTTTACCTTCACTATCTCTGACAGCAGTAATGGTCAGCCATTTAGGATATAACTGACCATTTTTTCGCTTGTCCCAAATTTCACCTTCCCATGCCCCATTCGTCTGCAATTGAAGCCACATATCTGAATAAAATCGTCTATCGTGCATTCCAGATTTTGTGAAGTTCGGTTTTTTACCAAGCACCTCATCCGGGCTATAACCCGTAATCTTTTGAAATGCATAATTAACGCGAATAATGACAGAGTTAGTATCAGTAATCATGATTGCTTCATGGGTTTCGAAGGCGACAGCCGCAATGCGCAATTGTTCTTCTGCTTTCTTACGTTCCGATATATCGCTGGCAAAACCAACGGTACCCAGCACATTTCCTTGTGCATCAATAATCGGAGTTTTGTAAGTTTCATCCCAGTGAGTTCTATTTTCCTCAGAGAATTTTTTCTCGGTACGCTTCTGATGACGTGACTCCATCACCTGAGCCTCATCAGCCCGGTTTTTTTCAGCTATCTCTTTGTCATACACATCAAAATCAGTTTTACCTTCGGCCTCAGCAGGATCATTTAGCTGTAGATAGTCTGCAAATGCCCTGTTAATTTTCAGGTAACGACCCTGGGTGTCTTTCAGCCATGTCAAATAGGGTGAGTTGTCCAGTATCGCACGCAGATTAGCTTCACTTGCCTGCAGCTTGTCTTCAGTCCGCTTACGTTCGGTATAATCTATAAAGGTACAAATAACCTGTGCTATGTTTCCATCAACATTCAACTGTGGGACTGCACTTACCAATAACCAAACGCGATCTTCGTGCTTAGTGGTTATTCTGGCGAACGTGAACACTGATTCTGGGCGAACGTGAACACCGATTCTGACGCAACGTGAACACTGATTCTGACTCAACGTGAACACTGATTCTGACTCAACGTGAACACT
>CAIRBC010000188.1 GCA_903876685.1 uncultured Nitrosomonadales bacterium
AGATTTTTAATAAAAATTAGGGGGAAAATCAGAAGAAAAAATGCAAAAAAGAAAAACGAAGAAAAGGCACTTTCAATTCGCCAGATTCCAGGCACATTCAGAATGCTGACCACATTCAGACTCCTAGATTCACCCGGTGACACGGGCGGTGCTCTCCTGTAGACTAGTGAGCACAACTAATGCAAGCGACCTCGTGTCGCACTTAAAAATCCTATCCTTGATACCACGCTCGGTCATAAATTGAGGTTTTTTGAAACCGATTTTCGTGGGAGCCAGCTTGCTGGCGAAAGTAATTCGCGAGCAAGCTCGCTCCTACAAAAAACGCAAATTGTGCCCGCGCAAGGTATAGTTGCCAGACTGCCCGCTCACAGACGGTGGCTAACACCGAGGGTAAGCGAAGTTTTCGCAGTCAATTGTTCGCCGTTGACATATTGATACAACGGCAATTGCACCAGACCATATAGTTGCAGCTTTGGGGTGAATGCATAACTCAAACCCGGCGTTAGCGAAAAAGTTTTACCCCCCGTGGCAGAGCCAGGCACAGTGCTGAAAGCCGAGGGTGCTGCGGCATCGCCTGAGTCCTGGGCGATCCATTGAGCATTGACTTGTAGCAAGCCACTCAGGTTGTGGCTGATTGCATAACGGGTGCCGCCATCGATATTAAACTGCCTGCCGGGGCGGAAGGAAGCATCGGAATGGATCGCCTTCTGCAAAGTAGTTTGCGCAAACCAGTTCCAATTTCCGCCGGGTGTGGCTTGCTGCCAGAAAGCACCAACAATCAGGTCTGTGCTGCCATTACCGGGTTGCAAAGTGACTTCAGAGGGGAGTTTAGTCGCGCCGCTATTATCAACCAGCAGAAAATCCTTGCGTCCGGTATTCAACTTCAGGCCGAATTTCACTCCGATGCTTGACACTTCATCGTAGGCCCAGCGATAACGTCCGATCAGCTTCACATCGCCCAGTGCACTGGCGTGAAATTTTTCGTAACCGGCAGCATCCGCACCGGTGTAGGGACCTAGATTATGCTCATGCTCACGCGTCACATAAGGCAGTTGCAAGGTGATACCCCAATGATCATCATGGGTATAATCCAATACACTCGTGACAATTTTATTAACGGTACCCAGATTTTCTACTTCGCCATCAGCAGTCGTATCCGCCGCGATTTTATGACTGCCCTGGCGTAACTGATCGGCTTTGCTATAGCTGTAACGCAACTCCGCAGTCCAACCCGGAATACCCACGCTGTGTTCGTCCCAGTTGGTATTAATCGAACAGGCGGAACTGCCGCAACTGGCCTGTACCGCCGTTGCTGCCATTAAACCCGTTAAAACAATGCTTGCTGATAAAATATTCATGATCATCCCTTCAAGAGGGGCGCATTGTAACGGCGCAACAGGCACTTGAGAATGCGACATATTGCCGCACCCGGTGAACTATTCGCTCTGTACTAAACGCTGTTTGGACAGTGCCGGATTATGTGCGAAATAG
Organism: uncultured Nitrosomonadales bacterium; assembly: GCA_903876685.1. Classification (GTDB taxonomy): domain Bacteria; phylum Pseudomonadota; class Gammaproteobacteria; order Burkholderiales; family Gallionellaceae; genus Gallionella. The sequence goes on from CAIRBC010000188.1 coordinate 1,492, forward strand.
CGTTTGATACCGCCAAGGATCGCATTTGCAAGTTTGTCCTGATAAAGCTCGTCCGTCAGACGACGCTCTTCGGCAGGATTGCTGATGAAGGCAGTTTCCACCAGTATCGACGGAATATCCGGCGATTTAAGCACGGCGAAGCCAGCCTGCTCAACCTTGCCGCGATGCAGATCATTGATGTCGCCCAGTTCGTTCAACACATGCTTGGCGAGTTTCATGCTGTCATTGATGGTAGCCGTTTGCGACAAATCGAGTAACGTGCGTGCAAGGTAAGGATCCTTCACCGCGATATTCACCCCGCCAATCAAATCGGCATCATTTTCCTTTTTTGCCAGCCAGCGCGCCGCCGTGCTGGTCGCACCATGCTCGGAGAGCGCAAACACCGAAGAACCGCGTGCATCCGGCTTATTGAACGCATCGGCGTGTATCGAAATGAACAAATCCGCCTTGACCTTGCGCGCCTTGGCGACCCGCATCATCAACGGGATAAAGTAATCTCCATCGCGAATCAATACGCCCCGCATATTCGGCATCGAATCGACCTGCGCTTTTACCCTGCGGGCAATGGCCAGCGTCACATCTTTCTCGTTCGAGCCCTGCTTGCCATGAGCGCCGGGATCTTCGCCACCATGACCGGCATCGATGGCGATGATCAACATCCGCACGTTCAAATCTGTCGTAGTTTGCGGAACGATGACAGGCTGAACATCAGTTTTTGCGCTACCCGGAGCCTTGAGAGGTTCGGTTTTCTCATCGAGCTGTAGCATCGCTACCGGTGCGCTGACAGCGGACGGGTTGAGCAGACCCATTAGGGGATCACGAGCCGGATAGACATCGAGCACCAGACGATAGCCATAGATACCGACCGGTTTGAGCACAAACAATTGCGGGCTTACCTCGTTTTTTAAATCCAGCACCAGACGCATTACACCGGGTTTGTAATGCCCGATACGCACACTCTTGATATAGGCATCGCCCTCGCCGATCAACTTGGGTAATTCATTGAGCGCATTACTGGTTTCAACCTCATCCAGATCAATCACCAGACGATCCGGGTTGGAGACAGTGAACATATGATGGCTTATCGGCTGATCCGACTCCAGCGTCAGTCGCGTGTAATCCGGCGCTGGCCAGACCCGCGCCGAGCCTATAACAATGGCGGCCTGCGCCGGCAATAACCAGCACAGCAATAACAACAATCTCAGCACAAACATTGCCTGCCCGCTGCTGAATTGGTCTGAATGACCGCGTTGCGACCACTATCAGGTATGAAGAGACTGATTTCCACATCGGCAGGCGGAAGCAGACCCTGTGCTTTTTCCGGCCATTCTATGAAGAAAATTTTGCTCCCATCATATTCGTCGCGAAAGCCCGCCGCTTCCCATTCATCCTCGTCTTGCAATCGATATAAATCGAAATGCAGCAAATTAAAACCACCCGCCTGATAAGGTTCCAGCAGTGTATAGGTAGGGCTTTTCACCCGACCGGTATGTCCCAGCGCCTTGAGTATGCCTCGCACCAGCGTAGTCTTGCCAGCGCCCAGATCACCGTGCAAATAGAACACCATACCCGGGGCAAGCTGCGCCGCGAGGCGCTTTCCCAGCGCGATGGTCGCATTTTCATCGGCTAAATTAATTGTAATTCGGCTATTATCGTGGTTATGCAAAATATAAATCCTGAACTGATGCTGAACGAAAATCGCGTACATTATGCCGCACTTGCCGCAAAGATACGAATATGGGCGCTAGAGCTTGGTTTTCAGGCGGTGGGTATCAGCGACATTGATCTGTCCACAGCGGAAAACGGCTTGCTGGAATGGCTCTCCAGCGGCCTGCACGGCGAGATGGATTATATGGCAAAACATGGTACTAAACGCAGCCGCCCATCGGAACTATTGCCTGGAACGATCCGGGTCATATCGCTGAGCATGAATTATGCTCAAGCCGACGCGTTTGACAGCCGGCAAGTTTTGCTCAGCCCCGAACGTGCCTTCATCTCGCGCTATGCACTGGGTCGCGATTACCATAAAGTATTACGCAAACGACTGACTAAACTGGCCGATAAAATTCGCCAGGAATCCGAGGGATTCAACGGACGTGTATTCACCGACAGCGCCCCGGTGCTGGAGGTGGAACTCGCGCAAAAAGCCGGCTTGGGCTGGCGCGGCAAACACACCCTATTGCTTTCACGTACACAGGGTTCGCAATTTTTTCTCGGCGAAATTTACCTGAATCTGCCGCTACCCATCGACAAACCGCAAAAAGCCCATTGCGGCTCCTGCAACAACTGCCTCGATAACTGCCCGACGCAGGCCATCATCGCACCTTATCGCGTCGATGCCCGACGCTGCATTTCTTATATGACCATTGAGCTCAAGGGTCATATTCCCGTCGAATTTCGCCCCTTGATCGGCAACCGCATTTATGGCTGCGACGATTGCCAGCTTGCCTGCCCGTGGAACGTCTTTGCCAAAACCAGCCTGGAACCGGATTTCGCGGTGCGCCACGGATTGGACAATAGCTCCCTCATTGAATTGTTTGCATGGGACGAGGCAACCTTTAACAGCCGACTAGCAGGCAGTGCCATTTATCGAATAGGCTTCGAGCAGTGGCTGCGCAATATTGCCGTCGCTTTAGGCAACGCGCCTGCAAGTCCAGCTGTCATGACCGCCTTGCAATCACGCGCTACGTCAACTAGCGCATTAGTACGTGCCCATGTGAACTGGGCCTTGGCACAGCAGGACCGGCTAGTGAACCACCGTCAGGCTCTGAATTTTAATGCCGCTGTATCTAACGCACAGCCAGGTGCGAATTTCATCCAGACGATAGGGGCAGACTAAAATTAAATTTGGACTTAATAAAAATCCCTCTTCCAAGTCTTTCAAAGCTCGTGAATATCATGAAGCAATAGCAATGTTTTCGATCTCGAAGGTTAGACAGCGAGCGTTGCCCGGATGAAAGGGAAGCCAGGGTATCGTGTTACTCCAGGCAAGCTGGAAAATCGCACGCGATCTGATTTCACCCGGATTCCGCTCGGCTACCTCCGTGCTACGTTATATGGGGCAGGCGGTTGAGCATTCACCGTTCAAGGAGACGGTAGACAAAGCGGTGATGCAATGGATGACCGGTTAAACCACAAGTTGCCCGACCTTATTTTACCGGACGTGGAAGAAG
>CAIRBC010000189.1 GCA_903876685.1 uncultured Nitrosomonadales bacterium
AGTGTAAATCGAGAAATGAAGGATGCCTATTTTAACGTGAAACACGCGTAGCGACTTACTCCCCCTCGCCCGCTTGCGGGAGAGGGATGGGGTGAGGGAAACGGACATGGCGGTTTCATTACAAGGGGTGGCATCATTGCCATGTCCGTTAGATTAACTTTTGAATTTAGAATTGCTGAGTCACTATAGCCCGCGCTGCTAGAGGTCAAATGCGGGGGGCAGGTCTTGACAATGTGAGCAAAATAATCAAAGGGGTGAGATAAAACCGTATTGTCAAGACCTGACCCCGGCCTCTGACCCCGGTCTCGCTTGTTACGCCAGCGTTAATCTGCGTCGTAACCAGAAACTGACGCTATCTACCACGGCAATCATGAGGAGCATCGCCATGAGCACGCTGGCAGCCTGCTGCATCTGAAACAAGGAAAGATGATATTTCAGCATCTGTCCCAGTCCGCCGGCACCGACCACACCGAGTATGGCTGCCGCGCGAATATTGTTTTCCCAGCGATACAGCGTGTACGACATCAGTTGCGGCAGGACTTGCGGCAAAGCGGCATAGCAGAATGCGGTCATTGGACTGGCACCGTTGATACGCAGCGTGCTTTCCGGTATCGGTGGCAGGTTTTCCAGTGCATCGGCAAAAAGACGACCAAGCACCCCAGTGGTGTGCAGTGCCAGCGCTAATGTGCCTGCGAAAGGACCCAGACCAGCAGCGATCAGCAGGATCACCGCCCAGACCAGTTCGGGAATTGAACGTAACACATTGAGTGCCAAACGGATCAACGAGCGTGCAGCGCTGCCGAACCTGCCACTGGCAGGTAAGGCAAGGGAAAGGCCGGTGACCAAGGCGATGCCGGTACCCAAGGCAGACATTGAAAGTGTTTCCAGCGTACCGGTGGCGATCCTGACTAGAAATGGCCAGGCCAGTTCAGGTGGTGTGAAGCCGCGCAAAAATTCCAGTGTGGAGCGTAACGCATCCGGGGAGAAAAGTTCACTCCATCGAAGCGTCAGCGAGTAAAAACTGGCGCAGTTCAGTGCCAGCAACCCCAGTAGCAACGCAAGGGTGACTGGTTGAATGACGGGTGGCGCAGGGGGGCGTTGTTGCTTCATCTCAGCCTAGCCGGTTGCGTAGAAAAGTGCTGACCAGATCGGCACTGGCCACTAGTAGCACGAAGATGATCAGCATCGTGGAAACTTCATTGCCAGACAGCATCTTCATCGACTCATCCATGCGCTGACCGATTCCGCCCGCACCGACAAATCCCATTACCACCGAACCGCGTATCGCGCATTCCCAACGGAAGGTGGTATAAGAAACCAGTTCGGAGGCGGATTCGGGCAGCGCACCATAAAATAGCGCAGCTAGTCGTCCGCTGCCGTTCTTCAGCAGCGACTCGGTGGTATGTGACTCGGAAGACTCGAGGATCTCGGCGTAGACTTTGCCGAGCATTCCGCTGTAAGTCAGTGCGATTGCCAGCACTCCGGCAGTCGGACCGAGGCCGACCAGTCGCACTAGCAGCAAAGCCCACACCAGTTCCGGAACGCTGCGTAGCAGCACCAGCAACCAGCGGGCAACTTGCCTGATGACGGCGCTGGAGAAGCGCATACGTCCGGATTCCAGTAAGGACACCGACAAGGATTCCGTCGCCAGCAAGGTCAGCGGAACGGCTCCCAGCAGTGCCAGCGTCAACCCTGCGGTAGCTATGGCGATAGTTTGCCAGGTCGCGTCCAGCATCAGCAACAGGAATTCTCTGGAATGTGCGGGTGGAAAAAATCCTGAAAGGAAATGCCAGGTTGCTTCGAGACTTTGCACATCCAGCAAAGTCCACGGTTTGAATTCGCTGGCAATCAGCATCGGCCACAACAGCAGCAGCGCGACCAGCGTAGTCGTGACACGGCCACGCCAGGCGGGATCGGGATGGTGTGCACTAGTGGTGAACAACAGCATGCCCGTCGCTGCTCAGCAAAGCGGAGCGATGCGTACCTCAACCGGTGCGGCAACCCGGTCGCTCTGATCTTCAGTTCTAGCATTGCGATAAAGTTGATCGATCATCGTTTGCGTCACCTCAGTACGCGGCGCATCGAACACAACGCGTCCCTCGCGCAAGCCGATGATGCGTGGAAAATGACTGAGCGCCAGTTCGACCTGATGCAGGCTGCAAACCAGGGTAGCGTTACGCTGGCTGGCATGCTGTTGCAGTACCGCCAGCGTTTGCAGTGCAAGCGTCGGATCGAGTGCAGACAGCGGTTCATCCACCAGCAAAGCATCCGTTTTGGAAACCAGCAAGCGTGCCATCCCGCAACGCTGACGTTCGCCTCCGGACAAACGATCCACCCGTGTATATAACTTGTCCTGCAGATTGAATTTAGCCAGTGCCTCATAGGCGGCATCCGGATCGTTCGGCCTGATCAGCGAGGAAATCGCCTGCCAGAAACTCCAGTGCGGCAGACGCCCGGCTAAAACGGCAGTCACTACCCGTTGTCGTGGTGGAAGCGGTGGCGTCTGCGGAGCGAGAAACAACCGTGCTCGAAGTGCATGGCGCCCGGCAGGACTGAGCGCCCACGGTGCCACCCCGAATACGGAGATTTCACCGGATACGGCGCGATAGGCACAAGCCAGGGTATGCAACAAAGTAGTCTTGCCAGCACCAGAGGGACCGATTAACGCGACTTGCTCACCCTGTGCCATCGCCAAGCTGACCTCTTTCAGAGCAGGTACTAAATCACTGCGCTCCGCCGAGGCATGGCGCACGCTGATCCCTTGTAAAACGAACGACATGTTTACTTCAGCAGACCTGCACTGTGTGCTGCGGCTTCGATCGCGTTGTAATTTTCCGCCTTGGTGGGGATGAAACGTGTGGCACGCTGCAGATCAAGAATCTCTTTGTCATGCGGATTATTGAGGTCTAGTGCCAGGAATGCATCCGTCAATTTTTTGCGTAAGACCGGGTTCATGTCGGCGCGCACGGTCCAGTTGTAATCAAAATAGCTCGGGGTGGTGAAAAATACATGAACCACATGGCTATCCACTTTACCTTGCGCTAGCAACTTCTCCCAAACGGAGATGTTCAAGGCACCCGCATCTACCTTGCCACCCGCCACTGCGGCTACCGTTGCATCATGCGCACCGGAAAAAGCGATGCGCCTCAGATCCAGGTCAGGATTGATGCTGGCTGCCAGCAGGAAAGAACGCGGCATCAAATGACCTGAGGTAGAAGATTCCGAGCCGAAACTAAAGGTCTTGCCCTTCAGGTCTTGCAATTTTGTGATGTCAGCGTGGGTAGTGATGAAAACCGACTTGAATTTCTCGTCTTCTGCACGCTGCACCAGCGGTATCACCTGATTGTTGCTGCGCACTTTTGCTTGAATAAAAGTGAAACCACCAAACCAAACCATATCCAGTTTGTTGTTAATCAGCCCTTCAACCGATGCCGCGTAATCGGTAACGGGTGTAAATTCCACCTTCATCCCCAACTTCTGTTCCAGATATTCGCCGAGCGGCTTGAATTTTCGCTGTAATTCGGTCGGAGATTCATCAGGAATGGCAGACACCCGCAAAACCGGTTCAGCCAGCGACAGACTGGCAGATAACAGCGCTAAGGCGGTGAACATAGCGGCGAGGAGTGCTTTGATAAATTTTGAACATGCAACACGAGTCATGGCTACCCTTTCTAAAATGGTGGGCGCGCTGATGGATTGGGAAAATAGCAAATACTCCGCACCTGTTCAAGGTGCGGACAAAACTCCTGCGATCAAGCTACGCAAGCGCGAGAATCAAGAGCTTTGTACCTCATAGGATCTGCTGACCTGCACCCTTGCAGCGCGTTGATACGGTACCTTCCGTCTTCCACTTGCTTGGTCAGCTACACGCGGACCGTCAGACCCGATCCCTTAAAAAATGAAACGGCGTTACGGCGAGCCCACCAAACCCGGTAAGACAGCGGCGCGTAGTTTAACAGAAGATGCGGGATGAATCGATCACATAACACTGAAGGGTTAAGCGAGGTCAGAGCAAACTTGAATAACGGCCATTCCAATTCTTCAATTCATAGCGCTAAATACTAATGGCGAATTTACTCTGTGTTTGCCCAGTAGGGTTTCGGTAACATATAATACTCGGTGGCAACATCAGGCAAGCGCTTTATCAACAGAGTAAGCTTTTGCAGCTTATGCGGCTTGGTTGAAGGAATACGAAACAAATATCCGGTGGAAATTTAGGTATCTCTGCCGCCGGTTATTCTAAAATTGTAAAGATTCCTCAAAGGGAAAGCATGAATTTTCTGAACAAAGCATTGGGCATACATTCAAGTCACCAAAAATCCATCCAAAAAACATTTTCCCTGGTCGCATTTTTGTCACTCTTGCTAGTTTTGATGGTTTCACTGCCATCAATTCCAGCGACCAAAGGTTTGGCTGGATACGAGCCGTTACATACCTTTCTGGAATCTATATCTCTGGTTATTTCCATACTGATTTTTGCGGTCGGTTGGAATGCTCATTACCTCAGGATGGCAGGAAATATTCTGATACTTTCTTGCGGGTTTCTCGGCGTTGGTTTACTGGATTTTAGTCACATTTTATCCTATGCCGGCATGCCCGATTTTGTCACGCCCAGTGGCCCAGGCAAGGCTATTAACTTCTGGCTATCGGCTCGCTTGATGGCAAGCCTGATCTTATTAAGCGTAACCATCATTCCCTGGCGTCAATTTCGATCTGAACATTCACGCTATTACCTGCTCGCAGCAACCCTGACTTTTACATTGCTGGTGAACTGGGTCGTTTTATTTAATCCAGGGCTGTTACCCGCCACTTTTATCATCGGCTCAGGTCTGACTCCGGCAAAAATAGCCTTTGAATATATACTGATAGCAATAAATTTACTGGCTGCAGCGATTCTTTTGTTTCGAATGAGACAAGCTTTGTCTTTTAATGCAAGCGGAATATTTGCCGCTGTCTGCCTTATGGCGCTCAGTGAATGCTACTTCACTCTGTATACCGATGTGACGGATATCTATAACCTGATGGGACATATCTATAAAGTGATTGCCTACCTGGTTCTATACCAAACAATCTTTGTGGACGTTTTTGAAAGACCTTATATTGATTTAAAGGAATCTGATCGCAAGCGTGAGTCCATCCTGGAAACGCAGATGGAAGGGATGGTCACCGTTAATCTCTCCGGGGAAATTACTTACGCAAATAGTAGCGCCTCTGAAATTTTAAATATTGAGAAGCATGCCCTTTCAGGAAAATATTTCCAAAGCAAGGAATGGAAACAGATTGATGAAACTGGTGCGCCTTATCCGCAGGATAAATTACCACTGGCTATCGCGTTAAGTGAACAGCGCAAAGTTAAATCGGTTGAGCACGGAATAATGGATGCAAAGGGTCTGGTGAAGTGGTTATCGGTGAACGCCTCACCGCTGTTTGATCATGAAGGTCAATTGATTGGCGGGATAGCCAGCTTTCGTGACGTGACTGAAATTAAAAATTACTATCTGGCGCTACAAAAAAGTGAAAATTTGCTTCGATCAACTCAGGATGCCGCGAATATTGGTTGCTACATCACCAATCTTGAAACCGGTGATTGGGAATGCACGCCCGCGATGAACCGAATATTCGGTATAGACGAAACTTATCCCCACAATATCGAAGGTTGGGTCGGTTTCATGCATCCTGATTTTAATCAACCGATGAATGACTATCTCCGCGCAATTATTAAAGACAAGAAGCCCTTTGATGCTGAATACAAAATGATCCGTCCGAGCGATGGGGTTGAACGATGGATGCATGGCTTGGGGCAGATAAGTTATGACGAGAGCGGCAAGGCAGTGAGTCTGATCGGAACCGTTCAAGACATCACCGAGTGCAAGAATGCCGAGAATTTAATTAGAGAAACTTCAGACTTGTTGAAGGAGAAATCTCAGGAACTGAGCAGTTTTTTTGATTCGGCTCTGGATCTTTTATGTATTGCCGACTTGAAGGGTAATTTCATCAAGCTCAATCCAGAATGGGAGCATGTGCTGGGTTATACCTTGGCAGAGCTGGAAGGGCATCAATTTATAGACTGGGTACATCCCGACGACCTTGAAAGCACCCTGGCATCAATAGCCAGCTTGTCTGAGAATATCAAGATTACTGATTTTATCAACCGCTTTCGATGCAAGGATGGATCATATCGCTGGATAGAGTGGCGCTCATCCCCCTCTAAATCTTATGTTTATGCAGCTGCACGAGACATCACTGAGCGTAAAATCATTGAGCAGGATTTGTTAAAATACAAGTGTAGCCTGGAAAATATAGTGGCATCCCGCACCGCAGAATTACTTATCGCTCAGCGTGAAGCTGAAAGTTCGAGTCTGGCCAAGAGTGTTTTTCTAGCCAACATGAGCCATGAAATTCGCACCCCGATGAACGCTATTTTAGGTCTGACCCACATCTTGCAACGCGGTACTGTAGATCCGGTGTAAGCGGAGCAACTCAAGAAAATTTCAGGTGCAGGACATCATTTACTACGAATTATCAATGACATCCTTGACTTGACCAAGATTGATGCTGGAAAGCTGATCCTGGAAGAAGCGCCACTCGAAATACCCGCCATCATCAGCAATCTGGTCATGATGCAACATGATCGGGCAGACGAAAAAGGCATCGTTCTGCACACCGAGCTTGCCTGTTTGCCCGCCAACCTGGTGGGCGATGCCACCCGGCTACAGCAGGTACTCCTTAATTTTCTGAATAATGCCATTAAATTCACTGAGCAAGGAAACATTACGCTACGCTGCCATGTGGTGAATGAAACTGAGGCCAGTGTGCTGTTACGGTTTGAAGTCAGCGATTCAGGAATTGGTATTTCACCTGAAACACTGAACAACCTTTTCAACCGTTTTGAGCAAGCAGATAGCTCAACTTCACGCAAATTTGGTGGTACCGGTCTGGGTCTGGCGATTGCCAAGGAAATTTCCAACATTATGGACGGGGAGGCAGGTGCCACTAGCGAGCTTGGCGTAGGCAGCACATTTTGGTTCACTGCGAGATTGAAAAAGGGAACAACCGATACAGCTGTGAAATTTCAGGAATCTATGGTTTCGGCAGAAGAGTTACTGAAAAAAGATTATCAGGGAATCCGGATTCTGGTGGCGGAAGATGACCTGCTCAATCAAGAAATCATTAGCTTTATGCTTGAGGAAGTCGGCTTAAGAGTAGAAATCGCAGACGATGGCGTCCAGGCCGTCGCCCTGGCCACTCAAAACGACTATCGACTGATCTTGATGGATATGCAAATGCCGAATATGGATGGCCTAGCGGCAACTCGTGCAATACGTCAACTCTCCCGCTACCAAACCGTGCCCATTCTCGCTATAACGGCAAATGCCTTCAAAAATGACCAGGAGCGTTGTTTCGCGGCAGGAATGAACGGATTTATAACCAAGCCCACCCCTCACCATGAACTTTATAAATCATTGCTGCAGGCGTTAGTGACACACGCGTAGCCGGGAGCAAGTCGCTGCGCGAGTTTCTCGTAAATTATTTTTGTTGCTGAAGCAAAATATTCGTGTATAGTTTCATTAATAGCACGGTCGTGCTTTTTTGTGGTGTTGAGGGTTTACTATATGCGGAGCGAGCTAAAACTGGTTGCCAGAAATGGGGATGCGTCTGACAAATCAATTTTATCGAAAGGGGATTTGACAAAATCACTGATCTTGGATGCGGCTCTGCATTTAGCCGGTAGAGATGGTTTGGAGGGTTTGACGATCGGTTCGATCGCTGAACGGATGAAAATGAGCAAGAGTGGCGTGTATGCACACTTTGACTCCAGGGAAAGTCTGCAAATAGAAGTCATTCAAGAATACAACCGAAGATTCAGGGAATTTGTTTTTGATCCCGCCCTCAAGCTAGCCAGGGGCTTGCCCAGATTGGAAAAATTGTTGGAGTTATGGATGAGTTTGTCAATCTCCGAGTTAACTTCCGGTTGCATTTACATTTCCGGAGCCATAGAACTGGATGATCACCAGGGACCGGTTAGGGAGGAACTCGTCAAAATTGTCCAGGATTGGCGAAATGCCTTAATCAGGGCGATCCAGATGGCCATTGATGAAGGACATTTAAAAAATGACTGTAATCCGAGATTAATGTTGTTCGCTATTTATTCCGCAATTTTGGGTTTACAGCACGATGCGAGATTTCTAAAGTGTGCTGACAGTATTGAGGTTGCCAAAAAATATCTGAAAGAAATCATCGATGAGCGCAGACCTGCCTGAAGGTGGCGTTCTTGAGGGATAAGCAGTCCCTATGACATGAAAAAACCAATGGAACAGTTGATCAAGGAAACCTCGAAAGGAGTCAGCAGTGTATAGATTAAATGTTAGAAAAGCCGCCGTGCTGGGTGCCGGTGTCATGGGAGCGCAAATTGCGGCGCATCTGGCCAACGCCAAGGTACCGGTGCTGCTTTTTGACCTGCCCGCCAAGCAAGGAGATAGCAACGGAATCGTTAACCAGGCGCTGGATGGACTCAGGAAACTGGAGCCGTCACCCCTGTCAGTCAAGGACAAACTACAATATATTGATGCCGCCAATTACCAGCAACACTTGGCATTATTGGGTGAATGTGATCTGGTCATTGAAGCCATTGCCGAGCGCATGGACTGGAAGAATGAGCTGTACGCAAAGATTGCTCCCCATCTTGCCCCGCATGCCCTCATCGCCTCGAATACCTCGGGGCTGTCGATTAATGCACTCGGTAGCGCCTTGCCCGTCGAACTGCAACCGCGCTTTTGCGGGATCCACTTTTTCAACCCGCCGCGCTATATGTACCTGGTTGAGATCATTGCCACCCGGCAATCGGACGCAGCGACACTGGACGCACTGGAAAGCTGGTTAACTTCCCGGTTGGGCAAGGGGGTGATTCGCGCACTGGACACGCCGAATTTCGTGGCTAATCGCATCGGTGTATTTTCCATACTTTCTGTCATGCATCACACCGCCAGACTGGGTCTGGGATTCGATGAAGTAGATGCCTTAACCGGTACCCGGATCGGCCGTCCCAAGAGCGCCACCTTCCGGACTGCGGATGTGGTCGGTCTCGATACGCTGCTGCATGTGGTGCAAACCATGTGCGACACCTTGAGCGACGATCCCTGGCACAGTTACTTTACCGCACCCGCCTGGCTTAAAGGACTTGTCGAGAAAGGGGCGTTGGGGCAAAAGACAAAATGTGGCATTTTCAGGAAAGCGGGCAAGGAAATTCAGGTACTAGACCTGGTCAAACGGGAATACCGTCCCGCTACCGGCAAGGTTGCCGAGGAGGTTGACGCGATATTGAAGCTCAAGAATCCTGCCGAAAAATTTGCCGCGCTACGTAATTCATCACATCCGCAGGCACAATTGCTGTGGTCGAGTTTTCGCGACGTGTTTCACTATTGCGCGACGCAACTGGAAACCGTGGCGGATAATGCCCGCGACCTGGATCTTGCCATACGCTGGGGCTTCGGTTGGTCTCAGGGACCCTTTGAAACCTGGCAGGCGGCCGGCTGGAAAAATATCGCCCAAGCCATTCAAGAGGATATTGCTGCCGGTCGCAGCATGAGCAGCTCCCCATTGCCCGCCTGGGTGTTCGAACGTGAAGGGGTACATACGGCACAAGGCTCCTGGTCGGCTTCGGCAAATAACTATCGGTCGCGCAGCACGCTCCCTGTATATCAGCGCCAATTATTTCCGGAAATGCTGCTTGGCGAGGCGGTCGCGGTTCGAGGCAGCACCGTTTGGGAAAATGACGGCGTCCGACTGTGGACACATGCTGCCGATCCAGGCATTGCCATTATTTCGTTCAAGAGCAAGATGCATACGGTCGGTGCAGAAGTTTTAGACGGCCTGATTACCGCCATCGGCATCGCCGAGAAAGATTTTGACGGGGTGGTGGTATGGCACGAAGCGCCGTTTGCCGTAGGCGCCAATCTGAAACAGATCGCGGATGCCTGCACCGCAGGTGCTTTTGCTCAGCTCGAAGCAACCGTGGAAAAATTCCAGCGTGCTTCGCAAACGCTTAAATATTCACAGGTTCCGACCGTCATTGCAGTACAAGGTCTGGCACTGGGCGGCGGTTGCGAGTTCGTGATGCACGCCAGCAAACGTGTGCTGGCGCTGGAAAGTTATATTGGTCTGGTCGAAGCCGGCGTAGGCCTGATTCCCGCCGGTGGTGGATGCAAAGAGTTTGCCATTGCCGCCGCCGAGCACGCAGCGCGGACCGCTACGCCGGGCGAGGTGTTCAATTTCCTGCAACCGGTATTCATGACCATCGCCATGGCCAAGGTCTGCAAGAGTGCTCATGAAGCGGTGCAAGTAGGCTTCGCCAGCCCTTCGGACACCATCTTGTTTAATCCGAACGAACTGCTGCATGTCGCCCTCAAGGAAGCGCGGGCGCTGGTCGAAGCCGGTTATGCTCCGCCGTTGCACCCGCGAGACATTACTGTCGCCGGACGCAATGGCATCGCCACTTTCGAGATGATGCTGGTCAATATGCAAAAGGGCGGGATGATTTCCGCGCACGACTACCGGGTCGCCAAGGCTGCCGCAACCGCATTGTGCGGCGGTAATGTGGATACCGGCAGCAAAGTAGACGAGGAATGGCTGCTGACGGTTGAACGCCACGAATTCGTCAAATTGTTGAAAACTCCGGAAACTCAGGCGCGCATCGTGCATATGCTGGAAACCGGTAAACCACTGCGCAATTGAGCGGGTATCGCAACACCCGTTGAACGAAAAATCAGCATAAAGCAAGGAGATATAGACATGAGCAAACAAATTCAGGACGCTTACCTGGTCGCAGCAACTCGTCTTCCGGTAGCCAAACGTAATGGCTTTTATCAGACCACCCGCCCGGATGACTTGCTGGCCAGTGTGTTGCGCGCCGCAATGACTCAACTACCCGCACTTGATCCGGCATTGATCGAGGATGTGATCGTAGGTTGTGCCATGCCGGAAGCCGAACAGGGCATGAACGTGGCGCGTATCGGGCTGTTGCTGGCCGGGCTGCCAGCCAGCGTTCCCGGTATTACCATCAACCGCTTCTGCTCCTCCGGCTTGCAGGCGGTGGCCGACGCGGCTGCAAGAATACGTCTGGGGGAGGCAGAGGTGATGATCGCGGCAGGTGTCGAATCGATGTCGGTGATGCCGCAAATCACTGGAAACAAGCTTTCGATGAATCCAGCCATCTTTGCCCGTGAAGAAAATATCGGGATTGCCTATGGCATGGGGCTGACCGCTGAAAATGTAGCCGAGCGCTGGAAAATATCCCGTTTAGATCAGGATACGTTCGCATTGGCTTCCCACCAGAAAGCCATTGCGGCGACCGCCGCCGGACATTTCAAGACTGAGATCACGCCTTTCTCTGTGGAATCCTACGTACCGGATCTGGCGAGTGGTGAGGTTAACATGACTCAGCGTCTGGTCGACACTGATGAAGGTCCCCGGCCGCAAACCACGCCGGAAAGCCTGGCAAAACTGCGTCCGGTATTCTCCGCGCGGGGTTCGGTCACTGCCGGTAACAGTTCGCAAATGTCCGATGGCGCGGCCGCAGTGGTACTGGTGTCAGAAAAAATCCTCAAGCAATTAAACTTGACCCCGCTGGCGCGATTCCTTAGTTTCGCGGTAGCCGGAGTGCCGGCAGAGATCATGGGGATCGGTCCGGTCGCCGCCATTCCCAAAGCCTTGCAGCGAGCAGGAATTACTCAACAACAATTGGACTGGATCGAACTCAATGAAGCCTTCGCCGCACAGGCACTCGCGGTGACCCGTGACCTGAATCTTGATCCGGACAAGATCAATCCATTGGGCGGAGCGATCGCGCTGGGTCATCCGCTGGGTGCAACCGGTGCCATCCGTACCGCGACACTGCTACACGGTTTGCAACGCACCGGTGGAAAATATGGTATGGTCAGTATGTGCATCGGCACCGGCATGGGCGCAGCTGGGGTGTTCGAGAGACTATGACTGGACAGGAATGATGAAACAATTTTTGATGAAACATAGTTCACCGGCGTGGCGAGCACGCTGGGTTCGCCTAGGCTTTAACCTGCATCCGGCTTATCGCGGCACCGGCGGTCGCATCGACTACGTTTCTCCCGATCTGACCTTGATTCGCGTGCGTCTGCCGCTGATCCGTCGTACACGCAATGCAGTGGGCTCAATTTTTGGTGGCTCACTGTTCTCTGTCACCGATGGTCCCCATCCGGTGCTACTGATGATGGGTCTGGGTCAGGAATTTATCGTCTGGGACAAGGCCGCCAGCATCCAGTACCGGAAACCGGCGCGCAGTACGCTATACGCCGATTGCATCGTCACGGCCGAGGAAGTTGCCGAGGTGCGTGAAATACTGACCCGGCAACCGGAGGTTGATCGCATCTACCGCATCGAACTGAAAGATAGCAGTGGCATCGTTCATTCGATAGTGGAGCGTACCGTATATATCGCCCGCAAGGATCATTACGCTATGAAACGCAAGAGAGAATCACAATGAGCCATTAATCGCTTGAAAAAGGTCAGGATTTAGTTGCCATAAAATAAATAGCAAAATAAATTAATAAGGGCAGGTTGGATTGATTTTTCATAACCAGGAATATCTGCGATATGCTACTTTGCTAGACCTGACCCCGTTCTCTGTGACCCCGTTCTCTGACCACGCTCTTGACCCAAAACTAAAGACGCTGATTGCTGACGATTCGATCGGCAATAGCTCGGGTAAAATTAAGCTTGGCGGTGTCAAAAAAGACCTAAGACCTACCCATTGTTGACAAAAGCAAGGCTGGAAGCAACTAATAAAGACTGACATGCAAGTCTGAACCCATTTAAGCCATTTCCTATTCTCGCATCCTTCAATCCCCTGCCATTTTCGTTAAAGTACGATAGTAGAATAGGCATTCGCCGATAGCATTGCAAGTTCAAATTTTGCAAAATCCGCTGCTGGTGAAATACCGTAGCAACTTTCTCTTCCTCTCGATTCACTGCAACTCAGTAACCGATCAATTCAGCGCTGTGTCAGCGCAAACCGCCTTTGTTACAGCACGCCAGACTTAACGTGAAACTCGCGCAGCGATCGTCTTCTCCCTCGCCCGCTTGCGGGAGAGGGATGGGGAGAGGGAAACGGGCATGATGGGTTTCATCATCAGGGGTGGCAATTTGCCATGCCCGTTAACGTGAAACTCGCGCAGCGATC
>CAIRBC010000190.1 GCA_903876685.1 uncultured Nitrosomonadales bacterium
GAGTGTAGGGTGCGTTTACGCACCATTTGCGATGCATCATAAATTCTGGTGCGTAAACGCACCCTACGAAACTGCGACCGCACATCAAACGCACCCTACGAAACTGCGACCGCACATCATAGGTGCAAAGCTACATTTCTCCAATGAAGGATTTCATATAAACTTATTCAGCTGCGGAAGGCACCATTCAATCAAAAAAGTCGACTCAAGCTGCCAACTCTGGTTCAAGCAATAATTACGCCACAATGCCAATTAAACTATAACATCCTGTCACAAAGTGATTTTTTGAATTAACACTCCGCAACCGCCAGACTGATACGCACAATTTTGTCAGCTAAACTTCCCATTTCCTGAGTTAATCATGACAAATTACTATACACCCTGAAAAAACAACTCCACCGACGCTGAGTGCGCTACAAGATGGTAGCAAAAATTGACAATAAGCGTCGGCTCAAGGATACTTAAAAAGATGGTATATTTGAACATTGCGACTTAAGTCGTGATGCTTGGCCGTCACCTGACTAACGGTTTTTATGTGCTCTCCAATACCTATTATTAATAATGAAAAAACAGTTACTACTCGGTGCTGAGGCAATCGCACTAGCGGCAATCGATGCCGGAATTTCGGGTGTTTATGCCTATCCGGGCACGCCCTCTACTGAAATCACTGAATTTATTCAAAAGTCCAGCATAGCCAAACAGAACGGGGTGCGCTCCAGATGGTCGGTCAATGAAAAAACTGCCTACGAGGCGGCCTTGGGAATGTCCTATGCCGGAAAACGCAGCCTGGTCTGCATGAAGCATGTCGGACTGAATGTGGCTGCCGATCCTTTCATGTGCTCTGCGTCTACCGGAATTCACGGCGGACTGGTGGTGGTAGTGGCAGACGATCCTTCGATGCACTCGTCACAAAACGAGCAGGATACCCGTGCCTATGGTCGTTTTGCCTATCTGCCGGTGATTGAGCCTTCGAATCAACAGGAAGCCTATGAGTCGCTGCGCTACGCCTTCGACTTATCCGAACAGGTAAAATTACCGATATTGTTCCGGATCACTACGCGACTTTCGCATTCGCGTGCCGTGGTGCAGCAGCAACCTGCCAGAGAACAAAATGCCCTGGATCTATCGCAAGACAAACGGAAATGGATCTTGATTCCTTCCAACGCGCGACCCAATTATGCCAAATTGCTGGCACTGCAACCGCGCCTGACCGACCTTTCAGAAACCTCGACCCTGAACCGCATCGTCGAAGGCACTGGCTCCAGAGCTGTCATCGCGTTTGGCATCGCCTACAACTATGTGATGGAAGTGATGTATGCCGAAAAGCTGAACTTACCGGTGTTCAAGATTTCGCAATACCCCTTGCCAGAGCAGAAAATCCGCGCTTTTGTTGAGCAATACGACGATATTTTAATTGCCGAAGAAGGTTATCCGATTTATGAGGAATTGCTCAAGGGCTTCTTTGGCAACCACAAATTCCGCGGCCGTCTGGACGGTGCCTTGCCCAGGATGGGAGAACTTTCACCCGATGCAGTGGCAAAAGCCCTGGGCGTAGCGCATCAGGCGCTGAAGGTCATTCCTGAAGTGGTTGCCAGTCGTCCGCCGATGCTATGCCAGGGTTGCGGACATATTGATCTATACGAGGCAATGAACAAAGTTTTTGAATCCTATCCTGAAAAACATGTATTTTCCGATATAGGCTGCTACGCACTGGGTGCCTTGTCACCCTATGACGCGATCAGCACCTGCGTGGACATGGGCGCCTCCGTTACCATGGCCAAGGGCGCTTCTGATGCCGGCTTTCATCCTGCGGTCGCGGTGATCGGTGATTCCACTTTCATCCATTCCGGGATCACCGGCTTGCTGGATGCGGTAAACGACAAGGTCGCGATTACCGTAGTTATTTCCGACAATTCGGTGATTGCCATGACCGGCGGACAGGAAACCTCAGCTGCCGATAGTATTTACAATATCTGCAAGGGTTTGGGTGTGGACGAAAGCCATATCCGGATCATCGAACCGTTGAAAAAGCACCAGCAGCAAAATATCGCCATTCTAAAAGAGGAATTTGAATATCAAGGTGTTTCTGTTATCCTTGCACAAAGAGAATGCGTGCAAATGGCCGGTCAACTCAAGAAGCCGAATCCAAAAATATAGGTAATGCGCTGTTAGCGGCTTAATAACTTATGAACAAAAATATAATCATCGCAGGCGTAGGCGGTCAAGGTATTCTGACCATTGCAGGCATCATCGACCTGGCAGCAATGAATAACGGACTTCAGGTAAAGCAGGCCGAAGTGCATGGCATGAGCCAGCGCGGTGGTTCAGTCGAATCTCATCTGCGCATTTCAGATACTGAAATATATTCCGACCTGATTCCCCGTGGCAAAGCCGATCTCATCTTGTCCATAGAACCTATGGAATCATTGCGCTATTTGCCTTTTTTATCGGCAGAGGGCATTATTGTCACAGCGACCGAAGCGTTCAAGAACATTGCCAATTATCCTGATCAACAAAAAATCAGGAACGAAATTGAAAATTCGGCGAAACATGTATTTATCGATGCCTCGACGCTGGCTCGCAGCGCCGGTAGCATCCGCACCTTTAATGTGGTGATGCTGGGCGCAGCCTCCCCTTACCTCGGCATTGGCACCGGGCAACTGAACCAGGCAATAGAGCAATATTTCAGTGCCAAGGGCAATGCCATTGTCGCGATGAACCTGTTGGCCTTTAAAAAAGGTCTGGAAAATAATAAGGAACTTTGAAGTCATGATTTGGAATCCATCAGTTGAATGCGCAAGCCGGGAGCAAATGCGTGAAATTCAAAGCCAATGTCTGACCAGC
This sequence comes from uncultured Nitrosomonadales bacterium, assembly GCA_903876685.1. Lineage (GTDB taxonomy): Bacteria > Pseudomonadota > Gammaproteobacteria > Burkholderiales > Gallionellaceae > Gallionella. The sequence goes on from CAIRBC010000190.1 coordinate 2,845, forward strand.
ATGCTGGAAAGGATTTACAAATCAGTTCCATTTTACCGAAATAAACTACAGGAAAAAGGCATCGAACCCGGCGACATCAAGAGTGTCGACCAACTGAAAGATCTGCCGTTTACCCTGAAAAACGATTTGCGCGACAATTATCCCTTCGGTCTGTTTACCGTTCCTCAAGCAGATATTGTGCGCTTGCATGCCTCCAGCGGTACCAGTGGCAAGCCTACCGTGGTGGGTTATACCGGAAATGACATCGCTATGTGGAGCGAGATTGTGGCACGTTCGCTGGCGATGGCTAACGTCACGCAACAGGACATTATTCAGGTTGCTTATGGCTACGGACTGTTTACCGGCGGTCTGGGTCTGCATTATGGTGCCGAAAAACTGGGCGCACTGGTCATTCCCATTTCTGGCGGCAATACCAAAAAACAATTGCAATTGATGGTTGATCTGGGTTCAACGGTGCTTGCCTGCACCCCTTCCTATGCTGCGCTGCTAGGCGAGAGCATTGCCAGGGAAGGGATACGCCGCGAGGACCTCAGACTCAGAGTCGGTGTTTTTGGTGCCGAACCCTGGACTGAAGAAATGCGAGCGCAGCTTCAGCAATTGCTGGGCATCAAAGCCTATGACATTTATGGACTGAGCGAAATCATCGGCCCGGGTGTATCGATGGAATGTGAACATCAATGCGGCAATCATATCAATGAAGATCATTTCATTCCGGAAATCATTGACCCGAAAACCCTCGAAATATTGCCCTACGGTGAATTGGGTGAACTGGTGCTGACACCGGTTTCAAAAGAAGCCATGCCTTTGCTGCGTTTTCGCACCCGCGACCTGACCCGCCTGCATGCCGAAACCTGTGCTTGCGGACGCACCCTGGTGCGTATGGAAAAATGTCTGGGACGTACCGATGATATGCTGATCATACGCGGGGTAAATGTCTTTCCGTCACAAGTGGAGTCGGTGCTGCTGGAACTGGCTGAAACTTCACCGCATTATCAGTTGATTGTCAGTCGCGAAAACAATCTCGATTCTCTGGAAATCAAGGTGGAGATCGACGAGCAATTCTGGTCTGACGAGGTGAAGCAACTGGAAGCCCTGAAAAACCGTATCAAAAGCAATATTCAGAGCGTACTGGGCATTAGTGCGACCATCCGCCTGGTTGAACCTCGCAGCATAGAACGCTCCGAGGGCAAGGCAAAACGTGTTATCGATAACCGCAAGTGAGTAACTTATGATTATTAAACAATTATCCGTTTTTCTCGAAGACAAATCAGGCAGATTGAACGAGCTGACTAAAATTCTCGCCGATAATGATATTAATATCACCGCGTTGAGCATAGCCGATGCGGTTGATTATGGCATTGTACGCATGATCGTTGGTCGCCCCGAGTTGGCGGTAAGAATATTAAAAGAAAACGGCTTTTCGGTAAATCTGACCGAGGTGGCTTGCCTGGTGGTGCCCAACCAACCCGGTGGCTTGTACCATGCGCTGAAAATCCTCGCAGACAACCAGATTAATATCGACTACCTGTATGCTTTCGCGATTGAAACAACTGCGCTGGTGGTGATTCGTTCTGCATCGATCAGCGAGGTGATAAACGTGTTGAAAAACAACCAGCTTGAGTTGTTATTGGCCAGTCGGGTGTATCAGCTATAAATCACCATGCCTACAGATTCATAGTTTCAGCAAAATCAGCTAATAATCTTTCTAATGGATGCTGCACCGTCAAATTTGCCACAGGGTAGTCGTGCTGCCACTCCCGTCGCCTTTATCC
>CAIRBC010000191.1 GCA_903876685.1 uncultured Nitrosomonadales bacterium
GGCAACAAAGTGGAGTGGCTAGTGGGTTCATCAGGGAAACGGGCATGATGAGTTTCATCATCAGGGGTGGCAATTTGCCATGCCCGTTAGAGGTAAAAGCTCTCGGATATTCGTTTCTTCGAGTCGCGATACGGATGGTGCCGTGGTTGAACAATTGTTTAGCTTCAATCTTGCAAAGGGCAGGCTGACGGTGAGATAAGCCACCTCTCAATGCGCTGAAATCGCCTGGATCGCTAACGGTTGGGCATCGATGCCCCGATCCCGTAAGCGACCGTATCTGGCGCCTTTAATTACACCTCTGGCGCACCATGAGACACAAAACTACCGGCATTTTTGACCTGGCATTTAACCGTTGAACTTGCCAGCAATTTCGGCGACGCGCAGCCCGAAAACACGTGCAGTTTCCAGATCCCCTGGTAACATCTCGGCTGGGCTGCTGTCCGAAGGGGATTGCGCCATTGCGCCGCAAAAGGAGCCGACATAGTTCAGGTCATTGCGCGCTGCAGCCTTGCTATTGCTGGGCATCATGCCGGTGCCGACCCAGATGCCGCTATGTTGCATCGACAGCGTAAACAGATAATGCAAGGTAGAGAGTTTATCGCCGTTCATCGTGGCACTGTTGGTAAAGCCGGCAAACAACTTGTTTTTCCATTGCTGGCTAAACCAGGGTTTGGATGACGCGTCAGCGAATTTTTTGAACTGCCAGCTCACCGTGCCCATATAAGTGGGACTGCCCATGATGATCGCATCGGCAGCTGCCAGTGACTGCCAGGCGCTGTCAGGCAGATTGCCTTCGGCATCGATAGGCAGCAGCTCGGCTCCAGCACCCTGTGCAACTGCCTCAGCCATGCGTTGGGTATGACCGTAACCAGAATGATATACCACTACAATTTTCTTCATGTTTAAACTCCTTTGTAAATAATTGGTTAATGCAGTAATCAGGAAAATCGTCCATTGCGAAAATCGTCCAGCGCCTGATGGATTTCCTGCTGAGTGTTCATCACGAACGGCCCATATTGCACGATCGGTTCAGCCAGCGGCTTGCCGGCAATCAGAATCAGGCGAGCTTGACTCGCAGCGTGCAGTGTAACCCCATCGCCATCGTTTTTCAGAATTCCCATGCGGCGCGAATCGACTTGCGTGTCAGCAACACTCACAGCGCCCCTGTAAACGTAGATGAAGGCATTATGCGTAGCAGCTATATCAGTGTAAAAGCAAGCACCAGCAGGCAGATGAATGTCCAGGTATAGCGGTTCAGTGATCTCACGGCTAACGACCCCGAACACACCATTGCTGCTGCCCGCGATTACCCGCACCTTGACGCCTTCTGAGCTGACATATTCCGGAATCGCCGTGTTTGGATAATCCTGATACCAGGGCTTGGCCATTTTATGATCCTTTGGCAGATTAAGCCAAAGCTGGAAACCTTCCATCACACCGTCCTTTTGTTCCGGAATTTCCGAGTGCACCACGCCGCTACCGGCCACCATCCACTGCACACTGCCGCTTTCCAGCAAGCCTTCATGACCTGAACTGTCGCGATGACGCATCCGGCCGGACAACATATAAGTCACGGTTTCAAAGCCTCGATGTGGATGATCGGGAAATCCGGCGATATAATCATCGGGATCGTCACTGCCGAAGGCATCCAGCATCAGAAACGGATCCAGGCGGCGTTGCAGTTTGCCGGTCAGCACACGGGTCAACTTCACACCTGCGCCGTCAGAGGTATTGACGCCTTCGATGAGGCGCTCGACACTGCGCGATTGAATCATGATTTGTCTCCCATAAAAGAAAGTGTGCCTATGATAGACCGTAAAATCCGCCGGATAAATCCATGAAACCGCGTTACACTGTTCCATAAATGGAACAAATCTCTGCCGATGATTTCATCCTGTTCGCCGCGATTGTCGAACAGGAGAGTCTGGTACGTGCGGCCGTACAATTGGGTATGCCCAAGGCAACCGTGTCGCGCCGCCTGACCAACCTCGAAGCGACCCTGGGACAGCGCCTGTTATTGCGGACTACACGCCGCCTGACACTCACCGACTTTGGCCTGGAATTTCTCGATCATTGCCGACGCGTCGCCGAGGAAGCAGCGGCGGCGCAGGCTTTTGCGCGCAGTCAGGAAATCGTGCCGCGTGGACGTTTGCGTGTTTCCATGCCGGCGGATTACGCCAGGCTCTATTGCTCCAGAGCCATAGCCACCTTTATCGAAACATATCCTGAGGTAAAACTCGATCTGGATTTGACTTCCAGGCGCGTCGATCTGATCGGCGAACGTTTTGACCTGGCGATACGCATGGGTGCCCTGGAAAATGAAGCCAATCTGGTGGCACGCCGGATTCACGAACAAGGTTTTGGCCTTTACGCAAGCCCGATTTATCTGGCTCTGCATCCAGCCCCAAATAGTCCGGAGGATCTGGAGCACCATGCTGCGGTGCGTCTGCTGTCTGCAAGAGGCTTTGCACTACCTTGGAAATTGATGTGCGGCGAGGAGCTTTGGGAGAAAGTTCCGCCCGGGCGGCTCACGCTCAATTCCCCGGATGTGATCCAGCAACTCTTGCTGGATGGTGCAGGCATCGGTGCATTGCCGGATCGCTTCGCACTTGACGATGTGCGCAACAAGCGCTTGTTGCGGATTTTGCCGCAATGGCGACTGCCCGCCGTTCCTGCGTGGGCGGTGATGCCCATGCACCGTTTCCTGCCGAGCAAGACACGGGTTTTCATTGCACATCTGGAACAGTTTATCGTAGAAGGTTGAATCCTTGTAATATGATTCGCCTTCGGCGTACAACAAAATGCTAAAAACTTTATTTTTTAAAATGGGAAACTACGCGACTACCTACTGTCGTTCATCGCAATATCCAACCCGTTTAACATTTCGCAGATTCAAACTCAACAGTCCAACTGAAAAATTTTGTATTATCCATAATATAGACCTCCCGGAAATATGGCTTAAATTAGTATAAATTCGGCCAACCCATTCAAGCAAAATTCAAATATGGATATTACAAAAATATTTCAGCACACGGTTTGAAGCCCCCCCGCCCTGACTGGCACACCTCAAATGGAGGAGAATAACATTCCAAGTCTTAACCGGAGTTTAACAAGTACCAAATTTTAATCAATATAATCATAATATTGCAGCGTACTAGTTTTGTAATAGAGAAATTTCTCTTTTTTTCTTGTTA
>CAIRBC010000192.1 GCA_903876685.1 uncultured Nitrosomonadales bacterium
AATCCCGAAGGTTTTGTCGATCTGCAGTGCGAGCAAATCTGCATCTGCGCTGGCATATTGCGCAAAAGTACAGAGTAAAGTGCATGTAACTGGCTTAAGACGGAACCGCATGAGTATAGTATGGTGGTAAACTTTCATTATTTTACCATTAACGCCATAAAAATAGACCGATATGCAACGTCAACAACATCTTGCCACTTGGCTTTCCCACATTTTTCCTGAAGAAAACTTCACATTGGCTCCTGCCTCTGCCGATGCAAGCTTCAGACGTTATTTCCGCGTCACTTTTTCAGATCGAACTCTGATCGCGATGGATGCGCCACCCCTACAGGAAGATAGTCGTCCTTTCTTGCATGTCGCGAAACTTTTCGAAGCAGCGGGAACAAATGTGCCGCAGATTTATGCAGATGATCTGCAGCAGGGATTCTTGCTACTTTCTGATCTGGGTAACACCACCTATCTGGAAGCACTCAATGCGGGAGGCAATCCTGTCAAACTTTATGCGGAGGCAACCGAGGCGCTGATTAAAATTCAATTAGCCACGCAACAGGATCAATTACCTCCTTATGATGAGGCATTGCTGCGGCGCGAAATGAACCTGTTTCCAGACTGGTATATCGCCAAACACCATCAAATGACGCTGAACGATAAACAGCGAGCGGGATTGGAAAGCATTTTTGCGCGAATCGTTGCTAACAATCTTGCCCAACCGCGCGTATATGTACACCGTGATTATCATTCCAGGAATCTGATGGTTACTGAACCTAATCCAGGTATCCTCGATTTTCAGGATGCGGTATATGGTCCGATCACCTATGATCTGGTTTCACTGTTCAAGGATGCGTACATAGGTTGGGAAGAAGCGCAAATAATTGACTGGTTGATCCGTTATTGGGAAAAGGCTCGCAAGGCAGGGTTAGCGGTGAATGATGACTTTTCCCTGTTCTATCGGGATTACGAGTGGATGGGCGTGCAGCGACATCTGAAGGTATTGGGCATATTTGCGCGCCTGTCGTATCGCGACGGTAAAGACAATTATTTGAAAGATATGCCGCTGGTGATGGCCTATTTGCGTGCAGCCTGTGTGCGTTATATCGATCTGAAACCGCTGCTTAACCTGCTAGACGAACTGGAACCGCAGATGACTGGGTATACATTTTGAAGGCGATGTTGCTGGCAGCCGGACGCGGCGAGCGAATGCGTCCGTTGACGGATCAAGTACCCAAGCCGTTGCTGGAAGCAGGAGGTAAGGCTCTGATTATCTGGCATATCGAAAAACTGGTGCGGGCTGGAATGACTGAACTGGTGATCAATCATGCCTATTTGGGTTCGCAGATTGAAGCTGCACTGGGTGATGGCAGCAAGTTTGGCGCACATATTCAATATTCAGCCGAATTAACGGCGTTGGATACCGCCGGGGGAATTGCCAATGCCTTGCCACTGCTGGGCAAAGAACCGTTCGCGGTGATCAGCAGCGACATATATTGCGACTATGATTTTGCCTGTCTGCCAGACAGAGCCGCCTTGCTGAAAAGTAGTGAGGATGTTGCCCATCTGCTGCTGGTCGATAATCCGCCCCACCATGCTGATGGTGATTTTTATCTACATAATGGTCGTATCGGTTGCAATTTGCACCTTTCTCCAAACGCGTTAGCACTTACTTTCAGCGGCATCAGTCTCTATAAACCGGCACTGTTTGCCGATATTACTCGCGGCAGTAACGCCCCGCTTGCTCCGCTGCTACGTTCACACTTGGATAAAATCAGCGGAGAGCACTTTCGTGGTCAGTGGATGGATATCGGAACACCTCAACGTCTGGCTGAACTGGATCAACTGATTTCAAGGCAAATATCATGACTATTTACGCTCAACGCCGCGCCCGCCTGATGGAAAGTATGCAGGCTGGTATTGCCATCGTGCCCACGGCACCGGAAATGTCGCGCAATAGTGACACACATTATGCCTATCGCCACGATAGCAACTTTTATTATCTGAGCGGTTTTACCGAGCCTGAAGCGGTGTTAGTGCTGGTTTGTGACCAGCAAGGTCAACGGCAGTCAATATTGTTCTGCAGGGAAAAAAATCTGGAGCGGGAAATCTGGGATGGTTATCGCGTGGGTCCGGAGGCAGCAATACTACAATATCATTTCGATGCGGCCTATCCGATCGCGCAACTGGATGAAAAACTGACTGAAATGATAGGCAATCAACCGGTACTTTTTTACCCGCTGGGTCAGGATGCAGCATGGGATCAACGTCTTCTCATGTTGCGCGGGGTTGTACAGGCTAAAATTCGTACAGGTATCCGTGCGCCAGACGAAATACGCGATGTGCGTGCCTTGATTCATGAAATGCGCCTGACCAAGGATGAGTACGAACTAGGCATCATGCGCCGCGCCGCGAACATTTCAGCGCAGGCGCACCGGCGGGCAATGCAATTCACCCGCCCTGACAGCTTCGAATATCAGATAGAAGCTGAAATTTTGCATGAATTCTGTCGTCACGGTGCGCGACATCCCGCTTACACTTCCATAGTAGCGAGTGGCGCTAACGCCTGCGTGCTGCACTACATCGAGAATAATGCCAGACTCAAGGATCATGACCTGTTGCTGATTGATGCGGGCTGCGAACTGGAGGGTTATGCTGCGGATATCTCACGCACCTTCCCGGTGAACGGCACTTTTAGCTCCGCACAAAAGGAAGTCTATGAAATTGTACTGGCGGCTCAAAGCGCTGCGATTACCGCTGCAGTTCCGGGCAACAGCTGGAATGCACCGCATGAGGCAGCGCTACAGGTGTTGGCGCAAGGTTTCATCGATCTGAAACTATGCCATGGCAGTGTCGAGTCAGTATTGCAGGACGAGAGCTATAAAAAGTTTTATATGCACCGTACCGGTCACTGGCTGGGTATGGATGTACATGATGTAGGCGATTACAAGAAAGGCATTGAATGGCGCGCGCTGCAACCGGGCATGGTGCTGACTGTAGAGCCAGGCTGCTATATCCGTCCCGCCGATGACGTGCCCAAAGCCTTGTGGAATATAGGTATTCGTATTGAGGATGATGTGGTGATTAACGTGGATGGCAACGAAGTGCTGACGCAGGCTGCACCCAAGACCGTGGCGGAAATCGAAGAAACCATGCGGTCGCGTTACTCATGAAGCTAAATTTTCAGAATGTCCTATAATAGAATAAAATATCATAAAATCATTAATTTATGTATTTATGCTTACTGAAGGTATGAACAGCATTGGATACCAATAATTTGTTACAATCAGCATGAATGAACGAGTTACGACTGAGAGTAATCAGATGGACTTCATCTTCCCAAATGATTTGAAAATATATGCGCCTGACTGAAAGTCAAATTCAAGTTATTTGCCAACTTGCCCGCTTGTTGGCGGGTGATCAATCACGTGTGCGGGTTTTTGGCTCCAGGATTGATGATACCGCACATGGGGGAGATCTTGATCTCATGCTCGAATTGTCCGAATCGGTTGAAAATCCTGCGCTCATGGCAGCCCAGTTGTCAGGACTGGTGTCGCGAGCGATGAGTGGACGCAAAGTTGATGTTCTGCTTAGCGCACCCAACCTGATGCGCTTGCCTATACATGATATAGCATTTCAGGAAGGGCAATTGCTATGACACTGCAACCCAAAATCGCACTTAGGTTGAAATTCCTGACTCGGGTCGTGCGCAAAGAATGTCTATACCTCAGCAGCACAGATCAACGCTTATTCAGCAGTTTGTTTACCTTGGAGCAAGCAGCCAGGCTCGAGGCAGATATGGAACTGGCAGAGCGGGTCGAAGCCTTTGTCAGTAGATTTGGACGACTGCAAGACACGGTTGGCGACAAACTATTGCCCTTGCTTTTGGAAGCCTTGGGTGAAAAAACTTCGTCCGTTATAGATAATCTTGATCGGGCGGAACGCTTGGAGTTTCTCAATTCCGCTGACGAGTGGCTGACGATGCGTAACCTGAGAAATCAGATGATCCACGAGTACATTGAAGACCCGGTCGTGCTTGTGAGCGCGCTGCAAACGGGTCATGCTTTTGTGCATACACTGATCGCAACAGCTAATAACATGATCGAAGAAATCGAGCAGCGAGGTTGGGCATAATAACTCGCAATACCAAGGTCAGACCTCCCAGAATATTCAAAATCATCCTCCTTTTTTGGACAAAACGATGATTTAATGAACCATAAAAAATCAAAACGTAGGGCGTCAATAAGCGTAGCGCATTGCGCCATATGATAATTTAAAATTTTCCCACACACACTGCCCATTTAAAAAATCAAAATGTCCAAAAATTGACTACTATTACATAAAATCAAATAGTTACTCATTGATTCATGGCAAATATTCTGTTAACCCATAGACGCCCACGAAAAGAAAAATCACCAGAGCCAGCTTGGTGGTTGGGCATGAACGTATTATTTGCGACCGAAATTACCACCCCGCCCTTCGGGCACCCCTCCAGCGGAGGGGAAT
>CAIRBC010000193.1 GCA_903876685.1 uncultured Nitrosomonadales bacterium
AAATTCTATGGCACTACAGCGACACTTTTAAAGTACGTCAAAATATATAATCGTTAATATTCATATGGTTGAAAATTTCACCTGATTAAATTGGATTTGAAATAAACAGTATTACTGTTTTTGGTGTTAAAGTCCGGCTAACTACAGCCATGCAGGATATCTTTACACCTGGTCAATTGGTACGTCTCAAATCCAATCGTGACAAGTTTTTCCCTATCCTTTCTGCGTTACCAGCCTCTGGCATAGAGCGCCGCTATCAAGTGTTCGAGGATGGCAAGCGAATAAATTACTACGAAAGCCAACTTGAAAGCATCCCTGACGTGCCAGTCGAGCGAACGCAGATTCAGCTTTCCGAGTTTCACGCTCGCCTCACATCTGTGTTGTTAGCGATACCGTCGGCAACCAACCTATATTCGCTGCATTCCGGGCGTGTACGCTTCGTCCCCTATCAATACAGACCTGTGCTCAAGCTATTACGGGCAGATCGTCCGCGCTTGTTGATTGCTGACGATGTTGGAGTTGGCAAGACCATTGAAGCCGGATTGATATTGAAAGAATTGCAAGCTCGCTCTGAAATAAAATCCGTGCTCATCCTTTGTCCCAAACCGCTGGTGGCCGAAGGCAAATGGCGCAGCGAGATGAAGCGTTTTGGTGAGGAATTCACCCATCTTGACGGCGATACCTTGCGCCATTGCCTGCACGAAACTGACCTCGACGGCGAATGGCCGCGTTCACACAGCCGTACTATTTTGCCATTCTCCTTGATTGACGATTACCTGCTGAACGGAAAATCGCTAAGGCTCGGGAAAAAAACCATAGGATTGCTCGACCTCGACCCACCACCGCGCTTCGATCTAGTCATCGTAGACGAAGCTCACCATATTCGCAACACCAGCACCTGGCTGCACCAGGGCGTGAAGTTTTTTTGCGACCACGCAGAGGCGGTTATTTTTCTAACAGCCACGCCCATCCAAATGGGTAATCAAGATTTGTTCACCTTGCTTAACGTGTTACGCCCGGACCTGGTAATAGATCGAGCCAGCTTTGAGTTCATGGCCGAACCAAATCCGCATATCCACGCGGCGGCGAATCATCTTCGCACGGCGAGAATTGATAGCCAGAAAAACGCACTGAAGGAATTGAAAATGGCTGCATGCTGTTTTTCTTTTATTGCCCCACCAGATTTTCAGTGCGTACTGGACACGCTTACAGAATCGGAATTCAGTCCGACCACAAGAGTTTCATTGATTCGGGAAATTGAACGATTTTCCACCTTCGATAGCCTCATCAACCGCACGCGACGGCGTGATATCGGCAATTTCACCACCCGCAAACCTGAGACAATTTCTGTCCCATTTACCTCTCCACAGCAGGTTTTTCACGCTCAGCTGCTGGCCACGGCAACCAGAATTTATACACATAAAAACGGACAACAGGCCGTAATGTTCATGCTTTCCACCTTGCGGCGACAGGCTGCCAGTTGTCTATACGCACTGGCACCATTCATAGACCAATGGCTGGATGGCAAGCTGGACGATCTTGATCTGGCCGAAATCAACGACGATGAAACGGACGAGATGGATTTAGTGCCACCGGACAGCTTGCAGGCAGAAATCGAGCAATTGCGCCTGGCTGCAAGAATGCTCGACCCCGCCGACCCCAAGCTGGATGCATTCCTGGCCATCGTGCGCGATAAGCAAACGTTGCCAAATAACAAGTTGCTTGTGTTCACCAGTTTTCGCCACACCTTGTTTTATCTGGATCGAAACCTGCTTGCAGCAGGCATTCGAGTGGGTGTTATTCACGGCAAAGTGGCGGACGAAGATCGCCGTGACATCCGTCAACGCTTCGCCCAATCCAAAGAGCAACCAGATACACTGGATATACTGCTTTCCACCAAAGTGGGTAGCGAAGGCCTAGACTTCCAGTTTTGCGATGGCATGGTCAATTATGATCTTCCGTGGAATCCAATGCGTATTGAACAGCGCATCGGGCGTATAGACAGATACGGGCAGAAAAGCGAAACAGTGGTTATCAATAACCTCATTACCCCGGGCACGGTGGATGCTGACATTTACGAACGCTGCTTGCTGCGTATTGGCGTATTTCAAAAAGCGCTGGGCGCTAGTGAAGAAATCCTCGGCCATATTAGTAAAGAGCTGCATGCGATATCCGAAAGTTTCGACCTGTCCCCGCAACAGCGGCAGGGTCGGCTGCAACAACTTGCGGATAACGAGCTGCGAGTGATTCAAGAACAGGAAACACTGGAAAATCGTGCCGCTGAATTGTTCGGCTTGAGTCTACCCAATGATGATGACCTGACTACTACGACAAGCGGTTGGCTCACACCTGTTGCATTACATTCGGCTGTCGCCCTTTACCTGCGGGAGCGTTCCGGCAAAGAGCAGGAAGTCATCCTGGGCAATCAAGCTCTCAAAACTCTGCGGCTGGATGCAGATGCGCGCAGCCGCCTACTGGGGGATTTTCAGAAACTGATAATGGATAATCAGGAGGCGAGAGTCTGGGAACGCTGGCTAAAAGGAAATGCGCAACACATCGAGATCACTTTCGATCAGGATTGCGCAAGCGACAACCTCAAGGCTGTATTACTACACCCCGCTCACCCGTTACTTAGGCAAACAGCCGCTCACCTGCAACCGAAGCAACCGGTTTATGTTCAGTGCAAGTTGCAGAATGCAGAATTGGCAGCGGGAAAGTACCCATTCGCTCTTTATCAATGGCACAAGCAAGGCGTTCGCTCTGATTGCGAACTGGTGGCTGTGATGGATTCACCGGAATTTGAAAAAAAATTCTTTTCCCTGCTGCGGAATTCACTTCCGACAGAAAAAACGGAACTACCTTTGCAAGAGGTATTCGATGCACTCGAATCTCGTCACCATAAACGTTGGTGTGATGCGCTTGCAAACCATAAGGAAACCAACCAACAATTGGTGGACTACCGACTGAACAGCTTGACAGCCAGTACCCAGGCGCGCCTACGACAAGTGAATGATCAACTAAGCAAGGTTACAGATGAAAAAATTCGCATCATGAAACAGGCAGAACACGAGCGCATCGCAGCTGACTATACCCGCCACAAGGAAAAGCTTGAAGCTGCAAAAGAAACAGCAGATATTCGCGCCGGGGCGGTGGCATTTGGAATCATTGAGCTAACGAAATGAACACCGATTTTGAATTATTGAAAATAATGCGAAAAGATTGGGTTGAAGTCAGCCGTAAAAATGGATTTCAAGATGGCTTAAAGCGCCTGCTAACCCAGCTTTATCCAGACAACGCCCACTTCATTTACGAATTATTGCAAAACGCAGAAGACACCCAGGCAACAAAAGTACGTTTTACACTAAGCAGTCAAGGATTGGATTTTGAGCACAACGGCACACGTCAGTTTTCGTTGAAGGATGTCGACTCTATTACCAGTATCGGCGTAAGCAGCAAGCTTGACGATCACACCAGCATCGGAAAATTTGGAGTTGGTTTTAAAGCTGTTTTTGCTTATACCATTACCCCGGAAGTTCACTCCGGTGACTTTCACTTTCGTATCCATGACCTTGTAGTCCCTGAGACAAATGGCGTCACAAAACCAATTTTGACCGATAGTAAAACCCTTTTCATTTTTCCGTTTGACCATTCGACAAAGCCAGCCAAAATAGCAACTGAAGAAATAAGACGCGGCTTGCATGCTTTGGGCGACAATACATTATTATTCCTGGATCATATTCATTCCATTGAATACCAGCTATCTCAAAATTCTCTTGGCTTTCTAAGACGCATCGACCACGATGCAGACCATATTGAAATTGTAGCACACCACCCCGGCGGCAATTCCAATAGTACCCATTGGCTGCGCTACCAAAAAAATGTTGATGTTATTGACGAGGATGGTAAGCCCAAGTCATGTCGCATTGCAATTGCTTATAGTCTCATGGAAGTTGAAAATGCAACCAATCAACCTACTTGGAAAATTGTACCTTTAAATCGAGGGCAGGTTTCCATATATTTCCCGGCTGCTAAAGAAAAATCCGACTTGCGGTTTCATATCCATGCCCCTTTTGCATCCACCGTCGCACGCGATAGCGTTCGCAATAGTCCAGCTAACAATCAATTGCGAGATCACATTGCTGAGCTAGTCATTCAGTCAATCATTTCAATTCGCGATCAAGGTATGCTGACCGTAGATTTTTTAGCTGTGTTGCCTAATAATTCAGATCAACTGACTCCCTTTTACCAGCCAATACGTAAAAATATTATCCAGGCATTCCAGAAAATTGCGCTCACTCCGACAAGGAGCGGTAGCCATGCTCCATCAGAATTACTCTATCGTAAGCGCTCCATAAACCCCAACCTATTCAGGATATCATTTCAATGATTAAATCCTGCATATGCAAATTCCAAGGCAAAAGCGCTTCCATCTCTTCCACGTTCTTCGCGGCGGGCAAGTCA
>CAIRBC010000194.1 GCA_903876685.1 uncultured Nitrosomonadales bacterium
AAACCCATCATGCCCGTTTCCCTGATGAACCCACTAGCCACTCCACTAGGTTGCCAAAAGACAGCAACCAAGTGGCTGGTTATCTCCCCATCCCTCTCCCGCAAGCGGGCGAGGGAGAAGACGATCGCTGCGCGAGTTTCATGTTAAAACAACTGGTTAAATTGGCTGCAGGGTAAATACATTGCGACCAAAATTACCGGACCACCCCGCCCTTCGGGCACTCCTCCACGGGAGGGGAATGGGGTGGTTTTCATTCCCCTCCACTGGAGGGGTGCCCGTCAGGGCAGGGTGGGTTTCATTCCCCTCCACTGGAGGGGTGCCCGTCAGGGCAGGGTGGTTTTTTACAACGGCTTCAATAAGCGCAGCGCGTTGCGCCGCATGACAATTAAAACTCATATTTGAATTTTGTTTAGCTTGAATGGGTTGGCCGAATAGTGACGCTCAGTCGTTCTCAATATCCTGATTGGCATCATTTTGCACAAAACCTTCATCGTGGATAACGAAGTGAGTCTCAAGCACCGGCTTCTGATCCAGCGCAGTGACGCGCCATAACACTTCCAGATTCTGCGCCTGAATGATCATCGGGATGTGTTTTTTCAGACTCCAGCAGACATGGGTAGTGCGTTGTTGCTGTGTCAAGTCATACCATTGGCAGGCAGTGAGCGGTTTTGTTTCACCCTGCGGTGCTGACGCCGGCACTAATTGATAGACTCCCTTGGGATGCTTTAAGCCGTGCGCCAGATCGAACCAGTCGGTAAAATTGCCTATTCGGTATAAATTTGTCCGGTCAACCCGGGTATGAATGTGCCTTTTAAGATCGAGAATCGATAGACGGAATTCACTGTCATCCGGCTTGCGGAAGGCGTAAATTTCAACTGAATCATCGGTTCGGCGTTTTAGTCGTCGCTCCCCATCGCGCCAGAGCTCCAACTGATGTTGAGTGCCTTTGCTGCTAAATTCCGCCAGATAATGCAGCGAGGGCGGTTCACCCTTATCACTGAAAATCTGCTCAAACTTTAACTCATTAGCTGACAGGTTCAGGGATACGACAACCGCCACAAACAGTGTGGCGGCGCGTAACCTCAGTCTGCAAGAGTGACCCGGGGTTAAATTTTTCAAGGATCAATCCCCGCTTTAACGGCGCACGGCCTTGGCATAGTCGAAGTAGCGGAAAGTCTTGCCGTCTACTGTCAGATCCTTTACCGCCAGGTCTATGCTGAACCAACCGGTGGTTAGTGCATTATCCTTGGTTGCGCCGGTTGGGTCGGTAGGCAGCTCAAAACTCAGGCCAGTAGCCGCCGTGTTCGGGTTCAATGTCAGCGTTGCAACGGAGACGGTGGTCTGGCTTGCCGGCGTCAACAGTCCTTCGTTAAGAATTCGACCATCCGCCTTGGGCATGGACAAACCCAGCAGATAAGCAACGGTAGGCGCGACATCGACATTGCCAGAGGGGTTGACAATATTCGCCGCTGACTTGAACGAGGGGCCATTGGCGATCAGGGTGTTATGTACATCCGCAATGCCAAAGCTGCCATGCATACCGCGTTGCCCACCCACACTCTCAAATTCGATTCCCTTCATGCCTTGCACAGAGACGCTATAGTCCCAGTTAAAGCTCACCACCACATCCGGTTGACCATTGTTTTGACGGGTTGCATTTTCCAGATTAACCATCGCCATGCTAAAGGTACCGGGAATGGTTCCATAGCGACTATCTACAAATATGGCACCGTATTCCTCACGCTGTTGCAAAAATTTGACCAGGTTAGTCACCGTGATCGGGTCATGTCCCGGGACATAAAAGTAATCTGAACCGCCGTTGGCTGCAACCACAATCCCGTTATTCGGCAAATTGGTAGGCACTTTGAAACTGGCGGCAGCACTGATTGCCTGATATTTGGCTCCTGCCGTTCCGCAAAGACTGCCTGTGTTATCCAGTCTGACCGGTACGGTAGGGACACCGGCAGCGTTCAGCCCGTACATGGCAGAAGTAGAGCAGCCGTTACCATCGTAGGCACTGAAGCCACGATAGGTCAACAGATCTGCTGAGCGTACATCGCCTGAAAAAGAATAACCGTTGACGTTGACAGCACCCAGTGAGGCACCCGACGTGCCGCTGGTTGATCCATTGACCAAAGGGCCATTAGGCAAGTTAGCAGAGGGAGTGATCGCCCGCAACGGGTAGAGGCCGAGTGGACCTGAAACACTAGAGTGGCCATGATCGGATACCACCACAATATTGGTCGAACTATCCATTCCGTTGGCTCTCAGTGCCGCAATCAGTTCGCCCAAACGCACGTCTTGCGAGCGCAGGCCAGCCGTTGCATTGGCACTACCCGGACCATAACCATGTTCTACATTGTCTGGGGTACGGAACCAGATCAGCGAGAGCATCGGCTTCTTGTTGGGGAGAATATATTGGGTAAAGACTGACATCATATACTTGTTTGCAGCATCCTCAGGTGCCCCTTGAGTGGCATCAGTTGAGTCGCGTGCCGGGATAGCGGTCACGCCGCTGGCGGCATCGTAGGCAGTGGTGTTAAAGGTGACATAGCCGGCCTTGCTGGTCGGATTGCCATTGGTACCTGCCAGGGTAACCAGCTCTGCGCCTGTATAGGTCTTCACCGTGTTCACCGGCAGCGCATAGCCGTTGTTTTGAAGTTCAGAAACCAGGCTGCGCGGCATGATACTATTTTCGTCCACAAAATAGCCGCCTTGACCGAGATCCTGAATATAGGCTGCGCCCGATTTGCCGATAGTGGCCGTCACCAGACCGCTACTTTGTGCGGTGGCGAATAAACTCTTTACCAGCAAAAGCTGACCGCCATAATAGTTATTAAGGGTGCTCAACACCTGATAGTCTTCAGTAAACACCGGATCCTGATAATCCTGGCTGTTTCCCGCAGCACTGTTGCCTACCGGTATCACGCCGCTTTGGGGCGGAGTCCAGAAGGTGTTGCCGTAAAAGCCACTGGTTTTCGGGAAGGAGCCAGTCGCGAACGACGAACCATTCATCATGGTGAAGGTCGGGTAAGTTGAATGATTATCGGTAAAATTTGCACCCGTTTGACGCATTTGATACAGGTTGGGCGTATCGGTGGCATTAATCGAATCCGGACGCAAGCCATCCCACACCATGATAATGGTGCGAGTTGGAGAGAGTGCGGCAATGGAAGAACTTCCGCTGCAACCTGCAAGTAGCGTACTGGCAGCAAGCAAGGCCGCCAGGGTATAAGCCAGTTTCATATAACCTCCTCATAAGTGAATGGATAATTAGGCGGGGATGCGCCATGTCAAAACGACAAATTTAATTATCTACCAGGCTTTATAAGCACTCGAAGTTACATTTTAATGACATACCTCTCAAATATTGAAGTTCATTGAGCGCTTGGGATCACTGAAGATTTTTGGATTTTGCTCATTTTTATCCGGCTTAACGAAACACTTCAGCTTGAGTGAGCGTTTGTTTTGAATGTGCCCACCGACACCTCCAGTTTCTGCGCCTGCTCTTCGAGTGCTTCCGCTGCTGCAGTTGCTTGTTCGACCAGTGCAGCATTCTGCTGGGTCACTTCGTCCATCTGGGTAATTGCGGTATTGACTTGCTCTATACCCTGACTCTGTTCAGCAGAAGCCGCTGTGATTTCTGCCATAATATCGGTCACTCGCTTGATCGCACAAACAATTTCCTGCATGGTTTGTCCGGCCTCTGCGACCAGCTTGCTGCCACCTTCGACCTTTTTGACTGAGTCACCGATCAGATTTTTAATCTCCCTGGCTGCTGCTGCCGAGCGCTGTGCTAGATTGCGTACTTCTCCAGCGACCACCGCGAAGCCCCGGCCTTGTTCACCAGCGCGCGCTGCCTCGACAGCCGCATTTAGCGCCAGGATATTGGTCTGGAAGGCAATGCCGTCGATCACTGAGATGATATCCACCG
>CAIRBC010000195.1 GCA_903876685.1 uncultured Nitrosomonadales bacterium
AGGGTGCGCTGCAGCATCATTTCGATGCATCATAAATTCTGGTGCGTAACCGCACCCTACGAAACCCCTTGGCTGAGGGTGGTTTATGGGACGGCTATGGGTTAGCCGAATATTTACCCATCAAGCTACTGTCGAGAAAATTTCTGCCATTGCGGACATATCCGGGATTTCTGGAAACACCCTAACCCACCCATTTTCGCGCATTCTGGAACATACGCAACCATGCGCCATTTTCCTGCCAATGTTTGGGATACCAGGAATTCTGTATGGCGCGGAACACCCGCTCCGGATGCGGCATCATGATGGAAAAACGTCCATCCGGCGTGGTTAGCCCCGTGATACCCTGCGGCGAACCATTCGGGTTAAGGGGATAAGTTTCAGTGGACTTGCCATGATTGTCCACATAACGCAGCGTGACCAGTTCCTGCGCCGCCTTGAGTTTCTTGGTACTCCCAAAATCGGCATAACCTTCGCCATGTGACACCACGATCGGCATACGGCTACCTGCCATACCACTGAAGAATATCGACGGTCCGGGCTGAACCTCCACCATCACCAAACGTGCTTCGAACTGTTCTGACTGGTTGCGCGCAAAATGCGCCCAGTTTGACGCACCCGGGATAATTTCATGCAGATTGCTCATCATCTGGCAGCCATTGCACACGCCCAGCGCAAAGGTATCCTGGCGCGTAAAGAAGGCCTCGAACTCATCCCGTGCACGAGGATTGAACAGTATCGACTTTGCCCAACCCTCACCTGCTCCCAACACATCCCCGTAAGAAAAGCCGCCGCAGGCAGCCACTCCTTTAAAGTCGGCCAAACTGATATTTCCTGCCAGTATGTCGCTCATATGTACATCCACCGCCGCAAATCCTGCACGATCAAATGCCGCCGCCATTTCCACCTGGCCATTCACCCCCTGCTCGCGCAGGATGGCGATTTTCGGGCGCACCCCTGGATTCAGAATCGAGGAAATTGCGGTATTTTTGTCATTCAAATCATAGCTAAGATGAATATGCAACCCAGGATCCGCCACATCGAGTATCCGATCATATTCCTGCTGTGCGCAAGCCGGATGATCACGCAACTTCTGCATTTGATAGGTCGTCTCTGACCAGAGGCGCTGCAGTTGCACACGTTGCTCGGCAAACAATGCCTCTCCACCCCGCGAAATAGTAATGCTGCCAGTCTGATTCAACGTTGCAATTTTCTGTACACTCTTCAAGCCAACATCGCGCGCCAGTTGCAGAATATGCGCCACATCGCGATTTCTCACCTGTATTACCGCACCCAGTTCTTCGTTGAACAAGGCTCGCAGCGTATCGCCATGCAATTCATCGAGTCGAATATCCAGTCCCAGATGTGAGGCAAAGGACATTTCGCAAAGCGACACAAACACGCCACCATCCGAACGATCGTGGTAAGCCAGCAATTTCTCTTCGCCGTTCAGACGTTGCACCAATTCAAAAAACGACTTGAGCAGTGGCGCATCGTCCACATCTGGCGCCACATCGCCGACCTGTTTATACACCTGCGCCAGAGCCGAGCCCCCCATACGATTTTTGCCCTGCCCCAGATCGATCAACAGCAACGTGCTGTCAGGATCGGCGACCAGTTGTGGTGTCAACGTATCGCGTGCGTCCAAACAGGGCGCAAAGGCAGTCACAATCAGGGACAAAGGCGAAGTAACGGCCTTGTTTTCACCCTCCTCCTGCCAGGCGGTTTTCATCGACATCGAGTCCTTGCCAACCGGAATAGCTATCCCGAGTTGCGGGCACAGCTCCATGCCCACCGCGCGCACCGTATCAAACAGTGCTGCATCCTCGCCGCGATGCCCGGCCGCCGCCATCCAGTTTGCCGAAAGCTTGATGTCACTGATTTTTTCAATATGCGCGGCAGCAATATTAGTCAGCGCCTCCCCCACCGCCATGCGCCCGGAAGCCGGGGCGTTAATCAGCGCCAGCGGGGTACGCTCGCCCAGGGCATAGGCTTCAGCCAAGTGGGTGTTAAACCCCCTCAGGGTAACCGCCACATCTGCCACCGGAACCTGCCAGGGACCTACCATCTGATCACGCGCAGTCATGCCACCCACGGTACGATCACCAATACTGATCAAAAAAGTCTTGTCAGCAACCGCCGGCAGCCGCAATACGCGCTGAATTGCCTCACTAATATCAAGCCCGCTGCTATCAAACGCAGTCAGATTAGGCGTTACGCGCTGCACATTACGCGTCATTTTTGGCGGTTTGCCCAGCAACACCGACAGTGGCATGTTAACCGGATCATTCGCATATTCGGCATCATGCACGATCAACCGATCGTCTTCAGTCGCCTGACCCACTACCGAAAACGGGCAGCGTTCGCGCAGGCAAAAGTCGCTGAATTGTTCCAGCCGCTCAGGTGCAATCGCCAGCACATAACGCTCCTGGGATTCGTTGCACCAGATCTGTTTGGGCGACATACCGCTCTCATCCAGCGGAATCTTGCGCAGCTCGAAGGTAGCACCTCTGCCCCCGCCATGCACCAGTTCCGGCAGCGCATTGGACATTCCACCCGCACCCACATCGTGTATCGACAATATCGGATTGTCAGCACCCAGTTGCCAGCAACGGTCAATCACCTCCTGAGCCCGGCGCTGCATCTCGGGATTGCCGCGCTGCACCGAATCAAAATCAAGATTCTCGGCATTGCTGCCGGTGTCCATGCTAGAGGCAGCTCCGCCGCCCAGTCCGATTAACATGCCGGGACCACCCAGATGCACCACCAGCGCACCCACCGGCAACTCATGTTTATGGGTGTGGATGGCGGCGATATTGCCTACCCCGCCCGCCAGCATGATCGGCTTGTGATAGCCGCGCATCTCACCGCTGACAGATTCCTCAAAAGTACGAAAATACCCTGTCAGATTCGGCCGGCCGAATTCGTTATTGAAGGCTGCTGCGCCAATCGGACCGTCCAGCATGATCTGCAAGGGGGTGACAATGCGCGCAGGCTTACCGTATTGCGCTTCCCAGGGTTGCAAGAAACCCGGTATCTGCAAATTGGATACCGAAAAACCAGTCAACCCCGCCTTAGGCTTGGAACCGGTACCGGTAGCGCCCTCATCGCGGATTTCGCCCCCCGAACCGGTTGCTGCACCGGCAAAAGGCGCGATGGCAGTGGGATGATTATGCGTCTCTACCTTCATCAGCGTGTGGGTCAGCTCATCGCTGTACGCGTAACCGGTATCGGCACGCGGATAAAAGCGTTCGATACGCGCCCCCTCGATAACCGACGAATTATCTGCATAGGCGACTATCGTGCCCTCCGGACTTAGCTTATGCGTATTGCGTATCATGCCGAACAAGGACATATCCTGAACCTGCCCGTCGATCACCCAGTCTGCATTAAATATCTTATGACGGCAATGTTCCGAGTTTGCCTGAGCAAACATCATCAACTCTACATCGCTTGGATTCCGTTTTAGTTTTTTGAAATTATCCACCAGATAATCGATCTCGTCGGCTGACAACGCCAGCCCCATTTCACGATTAGCAACTTCCAGCGCCTCATTTCCACCGGTCAATATATCCACCGAAGCCAGCGGTTGCGGCCTGCCCTGCAGGAAGATTTTTTCAGACGCACCATCTGTTTCAAACAAAACGGTCTCGGTCATACGGTCATGCAACAGCGGCAATAGCGTTTCCAAAAGTTCGGCCTGTACATAATAAACCACACCGCGCTCGATGCGCTCCACTGACAACAACCCGCAATGTCGGGCAATGTCGGTGGCCTTGGTAGACCAGGGTGAGATTGTACCCAGACGCGGCACCACTAGCAGACGCTGGTAATTTTCCGCACCTTCGGGTTTTGAGGGTGTCTTGTCCAGCCCCAGCACCTTGTCCAGCAACCTGGCATCCGGCTTGCTCAAGGTCTGATCCCCCAGTGAAGTAAAATACCAGTAACGTGTATCTGCTATGTGAACGCCAGCGGGCAACTGCGCACGCAGTTTTTCCAGACGGAAGGCGGATAATGCAGAACTGCCGATAGAGACTCTATACATGGAATTGACGGTGAAATGAAATTCGGAACAGGATTATACTATGCGTACCACAAACGCATATTTGGTCGCTGGAAATTAATGCAGTATCATGCTGTTAATTATTCAGCTTTCAGGCTACCAGAACACGCCTTCACTGATTTGCAGCTGCCAAACCACCTATGACCACACCCATCGAAATACGCGAAGACGCTGGCATCCGTACCCTACATTTTGGCTCGGAATGGGTTCAGGGCGCGATGCGGATTGCCCGCCCCTGGAACCTCGAACTGGAATATACGCGCGAAATGCTGGCCTCGCTGCTGCTGATCGAGGAACCACGCAAGGTGTTACAGATTGGGCTGGGTGCCGCCTCCTTGACACGATTTTTGTATCATTATTATCCACAAATGCAGCTCACCGTAGTAGAAATTGAACCCATCGTGATCGCCGCCGCCCGCCAGTATTTCAAGCTGCCGGAAGACCCCGTGCGTATGCATCTGCTGACCGGTTGTGGGGCGGAATATATGCTGGCAAGCACTAAAAAATTCAACCTGATTCTGGTCGATGGCTTCGATCAGCATGCCCGTGCCGGCCCGCTTGAAACACTGCCCTTCTATCAGGCGTGTCGAACACGACTGACCGATGACGGTGTGCTGGCCGTTAATCTGCTGACGCACAGCTACCGGGCCAGTCTGGGACGGATCATGCAGGCTTTTGAGGATCGGGCTCTGCTGTTCCCCTCCTGTGAAAGCGGCAATGCCATTGCCTTTGCAACTGCTGGCAATACCATCGACCTTTCACTGGAGCAACTCAAGGAAAATGCGCTGGCGTTGAAAACACAAACCGGCTTGAATCTGCTACCAACGCTATCCAGACTGGCACAAGCCAAAAGCTGTTTGAATAACCGACTGGTACTTTAACGTGAAACTTGCGCAGCGACGTACTCTCCCTCGCCCGCTTCGGGAGAGGGATGGGGAGAGGGAAACGGGCATGGCGGGTTTC
>CAIRBC010000196.1 GCA_903876685.1 uncultured Nitrosomonadales bacterium
AATTTCATCGACCCTAGCCATTAACCTTCGCCCTCTCCCCAGCCCTCCCCCTTCGGGGGAGGGAGCGGTTTGGCTTGGTGCGCTTACTCCAAAATGGTGCTCAAGCGCACCCTACGGCAAGGTTCATAGGGCACAATTCGGTCGGGGAATTTGCGACAGGGGTCTCTCCCGCAAGCGGGGAGAGCGCAGCGAGGGGGGCGTAGCCGGGAGTAAGTCGCTACGCGTGCTTCACCTTAAAGACACTGACCAGCAGGGATTCTCCATGCTGGAGGTACTGATCACGCTGGTGATCATCGCCACCGCCCTGCTAGGCACAGCCGGGATGCAAGTGTATGCAATGCGCCTTAATCAGAGTGGACAATTTCGCACTTCGGCGGTTTTTCTGGCTTCTGATATTGCCGAACGAATGGAAACCAACCTGCCGGGTGCAGTCGCAGCCAATTACCATATGTCAGCTTTAACCAGTGTGTCGTCGGTAGCTGCCACGCTTTGCGATCAGACCGCCTGCGATGGCTCACAACTCGCCGACTGGGATATAAGCCAGTGGGGTCAGGATGCTGCCCGCCTGTTACCTCAGGCGCAATGGCAAATTTGCATCGATATGGATAAAAATAATGTTTGTGATGTAGCACCTGCAGCCGCTAGCGCGGTCACCTACCTCATCACGCTCAAATGGCAAGACCGCGACAATGCCAAAGCGCTCGATAGTTCAGGTAAAACAGCAAGCATTCTGGATACTTACCAGACGACAAGATCAGTGGAATACACACCATGAACCTCAGCTTACTCTTGACAAACAATCCTGCCAGGCAACATAAGCCAGGCAGAAAAGCCGCTTTCCCCGGTCAACCAAGTGGTGAACGCGGTTTCAGCATTGTCGAAATGATGATATCCATCACCATCGGACTGGTGATTGTAGTTGCGCTGGTCGGTGTGCTGGTCAGCAATTCACGCACTAGCAAAACCAATGACCGCACCTCCGAACTTAAAGAAAACGGACGCTACGCACTGGACAACATCAAACGCGAATTACGCCATGCCGGTTATCGTGGTTATACTCCTAAAGCACCAGAATCAGGCGGCTGGGTCATACCCGCCATCACCAATGAATGCAATGCCACAGGCGTGACCAGCGATGGCAGCTTTATCAAGAATGTCCGCCAGGCGGTCTGGGGCGCCGAGAATGGCAACCCTTTTCCAGGTAATTGCATACCCTCAGCCAATTACAATACAGCGAGCAATAGCGATGTGCTGGTGATCCGCCATGCAGACGTCACGCCTACACTGGCGGCAAGTGCTGCGGTGCTGGGCAGCACACTTTTTCTGCACAGCACCTATACCGGTGAAAGTTTGTTGCAAGGTTCTGCCGTGCCCGCGACCGATATCACCGGCGCGGAAAATGCCATTTGGCATGTTTATGTTTATTACATAGGCTATGACACCAATGATCATAGCGTTCCTGCCTTGCACAGAGTCACTTTATCCGGCACGGACATGCTGGACGAAATGATCGTCAGCGGCATCGAAAAATTGAAACTGGAATATGGCATCGCCAATGCGGCTGCGGGCACCACCCAGTATTACACCGCCAGCGACTTAGGAGGCAGCACCGATTACAGTGCAACAGGCGTAACGGCCTGGGACAATGTAACTTCGGTACGCATCTGGCTGCTGGCGCGCAACGCCAGTGCAGAAGCAGGTTATACCAACACCAGCGTTTACGAAATGGGCAGTCTGAATGTCGCCAATGGCAACGCTTATACGGTGAATGACAGTTTCCGCCGCCAGCTTTTCAGCAGCGTGGTGCAACTGCGGAATTTCCGGGATTGAGGATGAATCATGAAGTACAGCAAGGCAACAGACCCAGTACAACCGCATGGTGAACCAACTGAACTATCGCGTAGGGTGCGCTTGCTCACCTTGCGAAATTCCATGGTGCGCAGGCGCACCCTACGGAATACCATGATGCACGGACGTACCTTGCGAAATACCTTGGTGCGCAGGCGCACCCTACGGAATACCATGATGCACGGACGTACCTTGCGAAATTCCATGGTGCGAAGCACCCTACGAAATTCCTTGGTGCAAAGTAGCTGCGATTACCGATTCTTGAACTCGCTATTTAACCGGCGCCTCAAGACACAACAAGGCTCTTCCCTGATTATCAGCCTGATCATACTGATCATCTTGATGCTGCTGGGTGTAACGGCAATGAATGCCTCCACCACTCAATTCAAACTGGCAGCCAATCTGCATTTTGAAAACATGGCGCTCAACAATGCCGAAACAGCCGCGCGCTCCGCCGAACAGATTCTGGAAGCCAATGCCGCCACCATCGCTTCGGCGAACCCGGTAAGCACCTTGCCAGACCCACTCACCACCACCTGGACGGATGCCAATTCGACCCAAGTTAATGCGACCGACGGTTCACAACGCTACATGGTGGGCTTTGTCGGGGTCTATGCCTCGCCCCTCGCCGGTCTCGGACTGGACTGCACCGATCCCAGCAATGAGAAAAATTATGACTGCGTCAATACCTATCTGATTACCACACGCGGTCAAAGCCAGAGCGCCACCAAGTTTATTCAGGTTTATTACGCAGTACCGCTGAAATAGGAGTGCATCATGAACGGTCGCCGCTTCAAAATCCCTCAGGTCTGCCTTCTGCTCTCATGCCTGCTGGCCGCCTCACCCGCCTTTGCCATTACCGCGTTCACCCCGCAAACTCAGCCTATAGGCTCGGTAGGACAAGAGGTCGTCACCAACGGCACCCTGACCAGCGGCACGGAAACGCTGTTTCGCACCGAATATGAAAAAGAATTCTGGGGTGGCAATATTTATGCCTTTCCGATCAGTGCTACCGGCGTGGTAAATACCGCTGCAGAGCGATGGTCAGGTGGCGCTGCGGTTCACATATCGGCGCAAAATTTTAGCACAGGACGATTTATCGGCACGCTGAAAGACGACGGCACAAAAGTGCCTTTTATCTCCCCCAACTTATCGGCTGCCCAGCAAACTGCGCTAACCATTACCGTCAATAACACGGCTTACACCAGCGCACAAATCGTCAACTATCTGCGGGGCGACCATAGCCTGGAAAGCTCTGTCACCTTGCGCCAGCGGCTTACCCGGCAAGGTAGCAGCACCCTTCCCACCGCGCTGGGCGATATCATTCATTCCAAAATTTACTATCTGGCTGATGCCACCAATCCGACGATTTTTGTGGGCGCAAACGACGGCATGATGCATGCCATCGATGCCAGTAACGGTGGCGGCGACGAACGCTGGGCTTATGTACCTTCCATGCTGCAATCCAAGATGAAAAATCTGGCAAATTACCCTTATGTACATGATTATTTTGTGGATGGCCAGATAGCAGTCGGTACCGCCAACATTAGTGGTGCCACTTGCGTGGTCAGCGGTAGTTGCCGCATTCTGGCAGGCGGCCTGGGTGCGGGTGGCAAGGGTCTGTATGCCTTGAACATCGATGGCGCCACCGGGCTGACCGCCTCCACCGACCAGCAGGCAGCTGACAAGATTCTTTGGGAAATTACCCCGACCCAGCTAAAGTATGCCAGCCCGAGCAATACCCCCACCATCACCAGCAACACCAATTACAGTAATTTGGGTTATAGCTATGGCACGCCGCAAATTAAAAACGTCAACGTTAACGGCACTCTGCTGAAAGCCGTCCTGATTGGCAATGGCTATAACAATGGCGGCATCAATAGCGACGGCACGGCCTATCAGGGCGATTACCAGGCCTATCTGTATGTGATTAACGCGGCTACCGGCGCGCTGATCCGGGCGATCAAAGCTGACAGCACGGCCACCAATACCACTGGAACCACCGTTACCAATGGCACGGCCGCCAGCCCCAACGGTCTGTTCAACATACTGGCTTTTGACAGCAGCAACCGGGGCTATATCGATCGCGTCTATGCCGGAGACCTGAACGGCGCGATGTGGAGATTTGATCTATCCAGTGCCACGCCCGCCTCCTGGACCGCCAGCGTGCTACAGGTAACCTCACCCAAACAACCGATTACCGCCACACCTGCCGCGATGCCCCATCCTTCCGGCATGGGCTTCATGATCAATTTCGGCAGCGGCAGTATTTTTTCAGGAACACAACCGACTACCGGCACTGGCGCTACCGGCGACTTGGGAGACACCTCCACTTTTTACGTTTACGGCATCTGGGACGGCGCTCCTGTCACCAATACCACGCTGACCAGTCCGGTATTATCCGAGCGCTGTTACAACACCGCCGGCACTCCCAGCGCACTTCCATGCCCAGACACGCAGACACGCGTGCGCCGGGTTACCAGCGCCACCCCAAACTGGGCGGCCGGCGGCAACAAGGGCTGGAAAGTCGCATTACCCATCGGCGGGGAACGGGTAATCGGTGAAGGCAGTTTCATTTCCAGCGGCCGCTATTATTTCACCACCTACAATCCGACCATCAGCTACCTGGTACCCACCACCAGCACCTATATCTGGGGCGAAAACTGGCAAATGGCGCTGGAATCCATCACCGGTGGCAGCGTCGATCCTTTCATGGATCTGAATAATGACAGCGTCATTACCTCAGACGACCGGATTAAATATACCGCCTCGGATGCAGCAGTCATTTCAGGAGCACAAACCGTGAATACACCCATCCTGACACCCAATGTGGATGGCATTGAAGTCGGCAAATGGGTGGCACGCGGTGTTCAGTCGCAACCTGCACTGGTCAAACTGACCAGTCTGTTCACCACCCTGTTCAATGTCAACCCGGACGTGACCTTCCCAGCCCCACCACCCGTGGGAACCGGGGTGAATGGCGGCCATTTCGACGAAGATATTTATTTCGGTGCAGTCACAGCCAGCAGACAAGCCACCGCCACCCTCACGATAGGCAGTACCGGCAGCGCATTGCCCGCCACGCTAGGTGGCATCCGGGTCGATCCGGATGGACTGCTGATTGTGCCGGCTTTAACCACCTCCGATCTGCTTAGCGGCACGGCAACTGCCACCAATGCGACGACCATCAAGAACAATCTCATACCTGGCAGCGGTTACACGGTTTCCGGTTCGGGAAGCACCATTACTTTTACCGCACCTGTAGGCGCCAGCTATAACGGCAAGACACTGACGGTACTTGCCGGCACCAGTCAGGCACTGGTGACAGGCGTTTATGCCTCATCCTCGTTCACGTTCACCAACAGTGCCGCGATCAATCCCACCGGAGTGAATATTTCGGTAAACGGCACCAATATCATGACGCAATCTACGCCTGGCAGCACCATGACCTCATCACAACTGGCAAGCTGGGTCGCAGCCCATTCTTCACTGTCAGGCTATAACATCACGGCCAATAGCAGCACGGTCACCATCACCGCAACGACTGCCGCAACGTCCACTTATGACATTAGTTCGCTCACGGTCAATGCAGCAACCGCATCTGCCAGCACCATCACCGGCACACCTTCCTATACAAATGGAGTGACCCCTGTCACTGCCGTCACAGGCGTAACGGGCGTTTATCCGACAGCACTGGTTACCATCAGCGGCACCACCGACAACACCAACCCAGGAAGCGTCATCGCCGCCGACCTTTCCGGACCGGCCAGTGTAAAAGTAGGCAGCAATGTCGCCAAGTCTACAGCGATCAACATAGGCAAGAACATAAGTGCCTCTAATACCAGAAGCGCGATCGTTACAGCTATCGGCACCGCCGGCATCATCGACGCTTATTCGGGCAGAAACGCAATCACACCCACCTGTGCAGGAGCCAGCAGCTCAACCACCGTATTTTGTCTGGTTGACACCTCCACTTACACCAACGGTGCAAGCGTCAGCATCGGCACGCGCTCCCTTGCGAGTTCACAAACCTTCTCCGCCACCACCACCAGCGGCGGCGTAACCCCTGTAACCGCAGTAGCCGGTGTTACCGGGGTCGCGGCTTCAGCCAGTTTCACCTTCAATAATGCCACCGCCTTGACTCCTACCGTATTTGCCGTCACGGTAAATGGCACTAACATCATGACCGCTTCGACGCCAGGCAGCGCGATGAGCTCTACACAACTAGCTGCCTGGGTTGCAGCCAATTCTTCCCTCACCGGCTATACCATCTCGGCCAGCAGCAGCACCGTGACAATCCGCTCAACTACGACTCCAGGCGTGAATATCAGCTCTATCGTGGTT
This sequence comes from uncultured Nitrosomonadales bacterium, assembly GCA_903876685.1. Lineage (GTDB taxonomy): Bacteria > Pseudomonadota > Gammaproteobacteria > Burkholderiales > Gallionellaceae > Gallionella. The sequence continues at coordinate 6,193 of CAIRBC010000196.1, forward strand.
TCCGGAAGCGTGCCTGTCGTGACCTATAGCACTTCAACGCCCGTTGCGGGCGTCACCGCTGTCACTACCGGCTGGAGTAATCTGGCACCTGCACTTTCCACCACCAGCTTCAGCGGCGGTGCAGATGGCAGCACTGCAGGGGATACTTGCACTTCGACCTGTCAGAAAGATACCCATGTCCACCAATATGACAAAATCTATGATGTCACCGGGGTAAACATGCTCAATGCCAGCACCACCAATTTTAATCTTTCACGAGCCATTCCCAACATCAACCAGAATTTCAAGGTCATCATGCATAACCAGTACCTCAATCCGGCCGTAAAAATTAATATCGGCCGGCTGGACTTTGTGTATAACGTCGATTATGGCTATACCAGTGTCAAAAATTACACCACTTCTGCAACACTGGATCTGGCCACTCTACCTACCTATAACCAGAATCCGGCCTCAACTGGCGACGGTTTCACCACCGGACCCAAATACATCGGCAGCCTGGCGATTAATATGCCGGTCAACGCGCTGTCTTCACTGAACTGGTGGGGCAATGGCGATGTGCGACCAGGTCTGATCCCGACCACGCCTGGATGTGTATATAACGCAGCCGGTTCCAATGATGGCAATATGTATCAGCCCGTCAAGGCACCTGCCAATAACCCGGCAACCGGCTATCCCCCGGATGGACCCGGAACAAACGGCTGGTCTTCCACCTCACCCACCACCACTCCCGCGACAGCAGTCGGCGTGCGGCACGGCGGCGCGTTAACCGTACAGATTATCAAAGACATCACGCCCAACAGCGCAATTGAACTCAATGACCATCTGGGCAGACCTGAATATGGCTGGCGCGTCAGATCTTCCTCGTTCAGCACCTATGTGCTGGATGAATACAATACCTACTGGCACCATCCCACCAGCGGATGTTTTAATGATTCTACCTGGTCCAAAAACCCGGGGGCGGATAATGGCACCAGTGCGGCTCAAACAAAAGCAGCTGGCTCTACAGACCCGCATATCGGCAATCTGAGTGGAACGGGCGGTTCTGGAGGCAATGTCTGCAATGTCAGCATCACCGGCGACACCACGGTGATTAATTATGTCGATGGCTCACAGGATGTGATTCAGCGGATCGTCAATGCCAATATGACGGTAACCACCACCACCACCCATTACCCGGCTGGTACTGGCGGTTGCTCGGGTGGCGCAGGCATGCCTCCCGGAGGAGCGACACCACCGGGCGGTACACCCTGGACATCCGGTTCACCGCTACCCGCTGGGGGCTCGGTCACCACCACCACCACCACCGTCAATGCTGCTGGCAGCGGCGGTAGCGGCGGACTGCTTAATCAAAATGCGGTAGGATACAAGCGTATCTTCTGGAAAGAACTGATCCGGAACTAATACCATGCATCTCGTAGCCGTCATTAAAAGCTAGATTGATAATCCATCGGAATTTAACTGTTGATGGTTGGGCAACGAAAAGATGTTGCCCAACCTGCACAACTGATACCATGCACTGACTCAATAACAAGGAGCAACCATGAAAACCTGTCGTAATAATGGCTTCAACCTGATTGAATTGATGGTGGCCGTAGCCATCGTCGGCATACTAGCCGCAGTTGCCATACCCAGTTATAGCAGCCACGTCATCAGAGGCGCACGTGCAGCAGCACAGACAGAATTGTTGAATTTAGCCAGCTTGCAGGAAAAAATATATCTAAATTCAAATAGCTACGCAAGCAGTGTTACTACAGGCTATACTGGCAGCGCTACCGGAGGACTGGGCAATACCAGCGGAACGATCAGCAATGGCAAATATGCAGTTAGTTTCACCGGTACACCGGGTCAAACCTATCTCCTCAAAGCAGTCCCGCTCACCGGCATCCAGCAAACCGGTGATGGCTGTCTCACCATTCAGGAAAACGGCCTGCGCTTATGGTATCAAAATAATGACACCTGCTCAGGAACGACAACCTCCTGGTAACTTTGCGTACCTGACAATTAACCGACCAACGGCAAGGAAATACCGACTAACGAAACTTATTTTTTACCATTTTCAATTACATTAACCTAGCAGTGGATTCATGGTGTGATCTCATACGGGAGGAACTATGTATACCAAAGCAACGGGTGTAACCCTGGTAGAACTGATGATCGTCGTATCCATCGCCAGCATCATGGCGGCCATCGCCACACCATCCTTCGCTGACTTTATCGCCAGCACGCGGCTGACTTCCACCATGTCGCAACTTAACCGGACTTTAACACCAAAAACA
>CAIRBC010000197.1 GCA_903876685.1 uncultured Nitrosomonadales bacterium
GCTGCATGCTGGATGAATTTAAACCACTCAAGCCTTGTTGAAAACTCATAATATTTCTCCTGTATTTAAAGAATTTGAACTACTTGAGACAGTTTGACACCCGTCATGGAACCTACTTCCATTGTCGCGCCGCTGGTACTCTGATTGACGCTATTGACCATGCCATACTGCAAAGCGGTGGCCGCCACATTGCTGCCACCCTGAACCGTATTAACCGAGAAAGTGTAAGTGCCATCTGCGACTGCAGCGCCCTTGCTATCCTTGCCATCCCATTGAAATTTGTTAATGCCTGCGGGTGCTGCACCAAGATCGACCGTGCGCACCAGTGCGCCTGCCTTGTCGTAGATGGAAACTTGTGCGCTGCTTGCAGCCGACGTTGTCTGAAAGCCTCCAACCGCGCTGCCGCTGCTTAAATCGATACCGCTGCCCGAGACCAGCACGCCATGACCAATCATGCTGGTAGACTGCAAGGACTGGTTGGACAGCATACTGTCACTTAACGCCTGCAAGGTCACATTAAGTTTGTCGATACCCGTCACCGTGCTCAACTGTGCCATTTGCGAAGTGACCTGAGCGTTATCCATCGGATTCAGCGGATCCTGATTCTGCATCTGCGTAACCAACAGCTTTAAAAAACGATCCTGAGAACTCACGGCTGCCGATGAATTCGTCGTCGTTGACTTGCTATTCATGGTTGCAGCCAGGGCTGCGGCCGGAGTGGTGGTACTTTGTGTGCTGCTTATCATTCTATAGTCCTTTCTTGATTTCTGACCGATCTAACGGGCATGGCAAATTGCCACCCCTGATGATGAAACCCATCATGCCCGTTTCCCTCTCCCCATCCCTCTCCCGCAAGCGGGCGAGGGAGAAGACGATCGCTGCGCGAGTTTCACGTTAAAATTACTGGCCGATGGTAAGCGTCTTGAGCAACAATGTTTTCGAGGTATTCATCGCATCCACATTATTCTGGTAGGCGCGCGACGCTGAAATCATGTTCACCATTTCATCCACCACATTGACATTCGGCATCGCGACATAACCCTGTTCATTGGCCATCGGATGTTTGGGGTCATACAGCATACGCATCGGCGAGGTATCCTCAACCACCGAAGTGACCCGCACCCCCGGCACCGCGCCACCATCCACCGCCATTGCACTGAACATCACCTGCTTGGCTCGATAGGGCTGGCCGTTGGCGCTGGTGGCGCTGTCGGCATTTGCCAGATTACTGGCAATCACATTCAGCCGTTGCGATTGCGCTGCCATCCCCGAACCCGACACATTAAAAATATTAAACAGAGACATAAAATTCCTCCCTAATCTTCTGGAAACGCTTCAATTAGCCTTGAATCGCCACGGTCATCCCCTTGATCTGCTCGCTAATAAATCTCACGCTCGCCTCATAACGCAAGGCGTTGTCCGCAGACTGCACACGTTCCACATCCATATCTACCGTATTGCCATCTGCGCTCGGCTGCACCGGTACGCGATACAGTACCGGTGCTCCCTGCACAGAACCACCTGTCTTAGCTGCCAGATGCATGGGCGAAGTCTGCGCGACCGGCAACACATGAGTGCTCCCGGCCATCGCAGTTTTCAAGGCACTGGCAAAATCAATATCCCTTGCCTTGTAAGCAGGCGTATCCGCATTTGCAATATTCGAAGCCAATAATTCCTGTTTGGCAGCGCGAAAACTCAACGCTGTTTGCTGAAATCGTAGCAACTCATCCAATTTATTGACCATCCAACCCCCTGCCCAACGATGCCAACGCGACACCCACTGATATGTGGAGCATCCTAAACCATTGTCCACAAATATTATCTATTGAAAAGCGGCAAATTAACCCGCCAATTCCAAAGATAGATCGCTTCCCTTCCAGTGCCGTAACCCGCACAATACACAATATGAATAAATATTTATTATTGACCTTGATGCTGGTGCAAGCGGTAATAGCCGCTCCCGCCACCCCTGCCCAGCAGGAATACCAGGATCCGCTGCAGATCAGGAATATCGTTAAAGATTTTGTGCAACAGCAAACCTCTAGCATGCCTGGCAAAGTCACTTTTGAGGTAGACGAACTGGACAAACGATTGGCTTTAGCCAAATGCCCCCGACTGGAAGCCTTTTTGCCTGGCGGAGCCAGTCTGACCGGCAAGGCGATGATCGGCGTGCGCTGCCTGACTGGCACTGGCAGCGACCATCATCATTCCTGGAGCATTTTTGTGCCGGTACAAATCAGGCATAGTCTCACTGTGCTGATCAGCGCTCGCCAATTACCGCCAGGCCATGTCCTGGAAGAGCCGGATCTCAGCAGTCAGTTAATCGAATCTGTGCCGTCCGGAACCTTTAGCGATCCGGCGCAGGTGCAGGGTAAAGTGCTGCGCTACAGCATCAACGCAGGCCAGGTATTGCGTGAAGATATGCTACGCCAGGCCTACAGCATTACCCAGGGGCAAATCGTGCAACTGACGCTGCTGAGCAATGGCTTCAGCATACGCAACGAAGGGGTAGCGCTCGGCAATGCCGGAGAAGGACAGAATGTCCAGGTACGGGTGGCTTCAGGCCGAGTCATCAGCGGAATCGCTCGCGCCGGTGGCATCGTTGAAATTGCGCCATGAGCAGATTGGCATATTTTTTCAGCCAACAATAAATATGGGATCAGCCCTAAAGATCAGCTAAACTTTTCCGATATAATGCGTGAGATGTTAAGCGTAGATAGAAATGAGAGGAAAACCGTGAAAATCGACAAACCCAGTACTCCATTGCCAGCCAGCCAGGTTGCTGATGGAACGGCTAATGCCGCCAAAGGGAGAGTCAATTCAACTCCCACCACAACGTCATCCGGTGTCACCAATGTTTCGCTAGGCTCCACAGCGACGCAATTACAGAGCATGGAAAAAACCATGTCTACGACTCCGGTGGTGAACGCAGCCAAGGTTGCGGAAATCAAACAAGCCATCAGCCAGGGACGCTTCAAGGTAAACCCTGAAGCTGTTGCAGGCAAGTTGATAGACACCGTGCGAGAATTGATCGGCAACAAGGCGCAGTAATTGAAGCATTCTTCAAACCTGCAACTGCTTGCTGCACTCAATGCAGAACTTGAGGCATTGCAGAATTTCGTTGGTTTTCTGGAACGTGAACAAGGAATGCTGTTAGAGAGCAATAGCGACCCCTTGTTTGAGTTATCTGAACAGAAGTCCGACTATGCGGTGGAACTTAACAAACTTGCGCAAGCACGTTGCCAGTTGCTGCAGGAAAACATTCCAGAACTGAATGCCACCAACATACGCGCCTGGCTAGAAGTGTATTATCCGCAGGGTCTGAGCCTTTGGGAGCAAATTTTTGCGTTGGCAGCACAAGCGCAACGACTCAATCAAACCACCGGGGAGCTGATTCAGATGCGCCTGCGGCACAACCAGCAATTGCTTGCCGCTTTAAGCAAAGCCGCCAACAAGGCTAACCTTTACGGTGCCAATGGACGCGCGAACTTCTCTGCAGGCAGTGGCAGATCACTGGGCAGCGGCTAGGCAAAATCCCGAAAATTACAGCAAGTCCCGAAAATTACGACCACTACGACTCACCCACATTCGCAATGCGCTCAGCATTGGGAGAGACAATCAAGATGATCACTCGCCGGTTTCTGGCACGATGTTCGGGGCTGTCGTTAGGCATGACTGGCTGAGTTGCAGCCAGACCTACCACCGCCAGCCGCTTTTCAACTACGCCGCTATCGATCAACAAGCGTGCTACACTGCTGGCGCGTGCAGAAGACAATTCCCAATTGGAGGGATATTGAACGGTTGCGATGGGTACATCGTCAGAATGCCCCTCTACTTCGATTGAAAGCTCTTCGGTGCTCAATACCGTAGCCACTTGATGTAACACCAGCAGCGCCGATGGTTGCAGCGAGGCCTCACCGGTCCTAAAAAGCGTATTCGCACTGATATCGACCACCACGCCGCGCTTGTTCTGACTGATATTCACGACATGTTGATTGATCAATGGCGCCATCACCAGACTCAAACCACTCACCAAATTTTTCATGCGCTCCTGAATTTTTCGCTGCTGCTCGCCAAGGCGCACCGTGCGCCTGTCTATCAGTGTTTTAATATCAGAAATACCAGAGGCAGCCACAGCAGGCTGCCTGGCAAAGGCGATGTTCAATGAATTACTGAAGGTTTTATATTTATCTTCGTTCACCGAAGAAATAGAATACATGACCACGAAAAAAGCAAACAGCAACGTCACAAAATCCGCATAGGAAATCATCCATCGATCATGATTTTCATGAACCGTGCTGCGTGAGGTACGTTTTTCCCGGCGCGCCATTCAATTAAGCCTTAAACGATATAGCTTTTCAGCTTGGTCTCGATCAGACGAGGATTTTCCCCGTTAGCAATCCCCTCCAAACCATCCACGATCATTTCGCGCAGATCCAGTTGCTGCATGATGATGGATTTTAGTTTATTGGAAATCGGCAAAAACAACAGATTGGCAAAAGCCACTCCATAAATTGTCGCCACAAAGGCCACCGCGATGCCGCTACCTAATTTGGCGGGTTCACTGAGATTCTGCATCACATGCATCAACCCCAATATCGCACCGATAATACCGATGGTGGGCGAATACCCAGCAGCAGCCTCCCATACCCGGGCAGACTGCCAGCGCAATTGCTCCCAGCAATGATTATCCACGTCCATCACCTCGCGCAGTTTTTCCGCACTTGCACCATCCACCAGCAGTTGCAAGCCTTTTTTCAGGAAAGGATCATCAACTATGATGAAACGCGACTCCAGCGCCAAAATTCCTTCTTTACGAGCCAAAATACTAAAATCTGTCAATTGCCTGGCCAATTTCTGAAAGCGTATTTCCGGTGTCACAAAAGCCCATGCCCCCATCCGGATCGCCAGGACAAAGATCTTGCTGGGGCATTGCACCAGTACCGCTCCCAGTGTGCCGCCAAACACAATCAGAAAAGCGGTTCCCTGAAACATGATGGATAGGCCGCCCCCCTCCAGCAATTGCCCTGTCAAGATGCCGGCTACACCCACCACCAGACCCAATAACGTAAGCTTATCCATGGTCAGAGGACAGAGGACAGAGGACAGAGGACAGAGGATAGAGGATAGAGGACAGAGGATAGAGGATAGAGGACAGAGGATAGAGGACAGAGGACAAAAGACAGAAGACAGAAGACAGAAGACAGAGGACTGTTGACTGAGAAGTGAGAGCTGAGGACTAAAGACTGATTGTTGTGTGGGCTGCACGATATTTGATGGGTGCTAACCGACAGTGTGTGCTGATAATGCATCAATAGCCTTTCATCCAACTGCGCAACCGCGCAACTGCCTGACTATGCAACTGGGAAACACGCGACTCGCCGACCCCCAGCACTTCCCCAATTTCCCGAAGATTCATTTCCTGCTCATAAATCATGCCCATCAACAGTCGTTCACGCTCCGGTAAGTTTTCGATAGCACGCACCAACTCTGCCTTGAAACGCTCATCCTCCAGCAAATCCAGCGGACTGACATCATGACTATGCTCGAAGCGCTCAAAAAAATCTTCCTGCTCCTCGCTATGAAAATCCTCAAAATATACCAATTGAGCACCTCGCGATGCCTGCAGCAATTGCTGATATTCGGCCAGCGGCATATTCATATCGGCAGCAATTTCGGATTCGCTGGGCGCACGCCCGAGTTTTTGTTGCAAGCGACTGATGGATACTTCGGTGCGACGCATATCGCGACGCAATGAACGCGGCAACCAATCCGCTTCGCGCAACTCATCCAGCATCGCGCCACGAATACGTTGAGTTGCATAAGTTTCAAACTGAGCACCGTGAAATTCATCATAGCGACTTGCCGCATCCAGCAAACCCATCATGCCTGCCTGCATGATATCGTCTATCTGCACACTGCTGGGGAGCTTGACCATCAGTTGGTGGGCGAGTCGCTTTACCAGATGGGCATATTCCCTCAGGCATTGATTCTTGTCGTTTAATCGGTTCGCCGTGTACATATTCGTCAGTTTACATTGATTGCAGGCATAGCTACATTATAAATCCGTGCAACCGAATATGGCGAGATGCTTTTGCAAGCGCAACCATGACTAAAGTTGCGACAACCCTGCCAGGCATCACGGCGCATAAGAAGACTTTTTGGCAGGAATATCCCCCATCGACACCGGAAAATCGAGTTCATGCAAGGTAAAAGGAGTTTTCCCCTCCAAAGACTTGAAGGTGCGGTGTAACATATAATCGACATTGACGGGATGCAAATCTTCAGGCACCCGCTGACCATTCGTCATGTAATGTATTTTCAGGCGATGGCGCACCATGACATCCAGCACCGAACCCAGACTGACCGCCTCATCCAGCTTGGTGGGAATACAGCCAACCACCTTGCTGCTCCGATACATACGCACCACATCTTCCAGGGTTTCACCGCTATTGGTAGTATTCAATAGTAATAAACACGAGACACCGGTCGCATCGAACATCTCGCTCTGATCCATCACGCGCTCATCGCGCTGCCCCATGCCCACCGTGTCAATCAGCACCAGATGCTTATGACGCAAGGCGGAAAGCGTCAGACGCAAATCATCGGCATCCTTGACGGCATGCACGGCTACACCCAAAATTTTCCCGTAAATCTTCAACTGTTCATAAGCCGCAATCCGGTAGCTATCCGTGGTCAACAAGGCTACCCTGGCTGCACCATAACGCACCACGGCTCGCGCCGCCATCTTTGCGGTGGTAGTGGTCTTGCCTACACCGGTAGGTCCAATCAACGCATATACCCCGCCTTTACTGATAATATCGTCGGCTTTACCCGCAACCAGCAAATTGCGTTTTAAAACTTGTTTTATCCATGCCTCGCCCTGAGTATTGCCTGGAGGCAAGTTATCCAGCATCTGATGCGAAAGAATGGTACTAAAACCAGCATTGAGCATTTTACGCAGCAACCCGGCACTTTGCGGGTCGCGTATTTGCGTATTATTCCAGTACAACGCCGCAAATTGCTGCTGCAGCATGGCACTCATCGATTTGATCTCGGAAAGAATCGTCTCTTGTGCCGAAAGATCGGGTGCAGGTGGCTGAGCGACCGCTTTGGGAATATTCGGTGCAACACGCGCCCGTGGCTGAAGCTCAGGAGGCGGTTCAGGTGGCGCTGCAAGTGGCGCTTCAGGTGGCGCTTTAGGCGGAAGTGTGATGCTTACATTGGATGGCTGCGGTTCAGGCGCAGACTGAAACAATTTTCCCGGCAACTTCAAAGCACCTGAAAGATGCATCAAGCCGGCTTGCAACAAGGAGCCTGCCGTTTCTACAATTTCTACCGGTTCAAACTGCAAAGGCTGTCTGGGAGACGTTTTAGGTTTGACGACCTGTGCTATGGCAACCGTCTCAGGATCCGCCTGATCAACCGATCTAGTCCACTCATCTGCGGAGATCGCAGGTATTTCAGGTTGCTGCGTGATGGAATCCACCGTCAAACTGGCAAAATCGTTGCTGGCTATCGCAACGATTTCCACTCCCCGCTCCGTCTGCCGGTTGGACAGTATCATCGCGTCCGGCCCCAGCACTTCGCGAATCTCCTTCATTGCCTGGCGCGATGTCGGGGCTGTGAATTTTCTGATGCTCAAGCGCTGCCTCCTAGCATTGCGATTCCTTGGAAAAAACAGCCGTCGTAATGACTACGCCGATTTTCCAGTTCACTGTCACCATGAATTTCCCCAGTTTTCTTATTATCCGCAATTCATGATTTTTCAATCCAATGAATAGCTAGTGCATTTTCTTTCTATTCAAACACCTTCACCTCACTCTCAAGTAGTGGTGTCAGCGCTGATAGGCACCTATTTTACCAGAGCGATGACAACCTGCCAGACTATATGTGTACAATTCGCTCACCAACTTGAGGCAGCAATCCGAGGGGCACATCAGCATGAATAACGCACACGATTAGCTCCCCCGGATTCCGCTACGCTGTATCCGGGCTACGGCAACTAACAGAGAAATTCAGGCTAAACAGATCTACGTACTTTAGGCGGCACTTGGCACAAGGCGGTAGCCAGCACCTGGGTTAATTTCTGCAAACCACTTTCCATCTCTACCGGGAACGGACGGTTGGTTTTATTATTAATCAACTGAATAACGCCAACCAGCTCATTATCAGTCTTAGAGTTATGCATTATAGGAGCAACCAGGATTTGCCTGGTACGATAACCAGTACACCGGTCTATATTTTGCATCATTCGCAAATTTGGGCTATACGCTGACAATTCCGCATTATTATAAGCATCTGCGATATTAAGCATTCTATTCTTCAGCGCTGCATAGCCCGCAATACTCTGTTCCGAAATGGGCAAGTTGATCGCTTCAAACGCCCTAAGACCGGTCTGGATTTTGCTAACCAGCGATATTTTGTCAAGGCCAACTTCATAGATACTCAGTCGATCCGCATCAAACAAGCAACAAATGTCATTGCTGACCTCCTGCATGATTTCGTCAAAATTCTGCGTGGCTTGTATTTTATCGCTGACTCGTTCAAGGTTTTGAGTGAACTCTGCGACCGTCTCCACCCCACTGTAAGTAGCAATTTGGTGCTGATTAAGCGCGCTGCCTTCTTCGACAACCCATCCGTCAAACGCCGACTGATGAGTGACACTCAAGTCAGAATCCACCTCCAGACTGACCTTGGATGCGCTGGATGAACCATATAACTGATCAACCGTAAACCTGAATTCCCTTATCGTACAAACTCTGAAGAGCAGATTCATATTGGGAAAAAAATGACTGACCGTACCCAGCTTATGATGACGCTCCGGGTCGGTAGACAATATCACCAATCCTTCAGGAGAATTTTCTATCGGTACCCAAAAATTGGCCTCCACATAAGCCCGAGTCAGTTTATTGATGACCCCTGAAGGACTGACGCGACCTGGCCTGTAAGGCTCATAGGGAACACCAAAAAATTTGGAGAGTGCTTTGCCCATTGAAAGCAGACTGACATTGAACTCATTCAGTAACACACTTTCCATATCACCTCCCCTGCGCCTCGCCGATTCAAATTCGGAGGGAGTAATAATCGCGTCCTCAACCAAATAATGAAATTTCGAGGTAATAGTGGATTTTAAATTTTTTCTGTAATCTGACAGGTTATCAGGCATATTTTTTCACCATTAATTTCTTTAGAACTTGGCCGGGAAAATAACCCCATAGGGCAAGCAATATTTGATCTAGCCGCGTTCTTGAATAAGGTAAGTCTTTAAAAACGGTCTTTTTACGCCCTTTTCATGAAAAAGAATATATGTCTAAATGCATATATATAAATACATATGCATTTAATCAGTGTACTTTTTATAATAGTAAAATATAAATAATAACTATTAAAACAATAGCTTGATAATTATTTTGCGGCATACACCCTTATTTTTCCGTGTGCAATTTACACATCAAAGGCGCAAATCCCCTTAAACTTTCGGTGACAGGCAATTTCCAAACCCTCTAACGGGCATGGCAAATTGCCACCCCTGATGATGAA